>CAZLDZ010000007.1:0-10840 GCA_964558435.1 uncultured bacterium | reverse complement strand
CAGGTCCAACTGGAACGATGGGACCCACTGGCGCCACGGGTTCAACCGGCCCTACGGGTGTCACAGGACCAACAGGGCCTGGCATAACAGGTCCCACTGGTCACACTGGTCCAACAGGAGCTACCGGACCTACAGGAGTAACCGGTCCCACTGGTCGCACCGGACCTACGGGCCCAACCGGTCCTACAGGCCCACGTGGGAGCATGTCTCAGGATTTTGCGTGGATCTATCTCCCAAGTGGTGGCGGTGCAACACCCGTTGGAGTTGGAGTTGTAATTCCATTTAACACGATTGCCAATCAGCCCTCGCCTACAAATATCTCATTAAATACTGCAACGGGGGTGGTGACCATCAATGATCGGGGATATTATCAAGTCACTTTCGGATTTATGCATATTGCAGGAGGCACTACTTCAGATATAAAAGTCGATTTGGAGGTGAATGGAGCGGCACAAAATAACCAGCAAGCGAACTGTACTACAGCTGGTGGTGTCGAATTCATATGTTCTCTCACAGTTATTGTGAACATTCCCACCGTCGGGTCAACCCTTTCTTGTGTCAATACAGGTCCTGCTATCTCACTCAATAACTCAAATGGTACAACTGGAGGAGTAAAAGCCTTCATGACAATTGTGAAACTCCAATGAGGACCTCATGAAAAAATGGATCCTATTTTTGCTCGCTTTCTCTCTCTATTGCCACACAGAAGAGCCAAAAAAATACACCCTTTCTCTGTGCGCGATCTTTAAAAATGAGGCAAAGTATTTAAAAGAGTGGATTGAATACCACCGTCTTGTGGGGGTCGAGCATTTCTATCTCTATAACAATAACAGCACAGATCACTATAAACGCGTTTTAAACCCCTACGTAAAAAAAGGTGTAGTGACATTGATTGAGTGGCCGGATTATCTGGGAGATTTGCAAGAAAAAGAGGCCTATAAATGGGCCTTCAGCACACAAATTCCCGCCTATGAAAATGCGATCCATGTGCATGCAAAGGATCAGTCAAAATGGCTCGTTTTCATGGAGGTGAATGAGTTTCTTGTGCCCGCCGAAGAAGAAAAACTCACTGACCTTCTTAAAAGATATGAGGACTACGACTCTGTCACACTTTCGAGTGTCTTTTTTGATGCATCTAAAAAAGATGCACTGCCAAGAAAAAGGCTGCTCATTGAAACCGTTGAACTGACAGACCAGCCGAAGATGAATCCGCAAATTGGGGTCAGAAAAATGATTATTAAACCCGATCAATGCGTGGGTTTTCAATGGACTCCTTATGTCTGTGTCTTTGAGGATCAGCAAAAAAATCTCGCGCTCGATCGTTACAAACTGCGCATCAATTATTACGCCAACCGCTTCGTTGAAGGCTTTCTGTATTTAGGAAAATTGAAGAACAAGCTGCATGTCGATAACCGGCTGCTTTCTGATTATGACACGCGTGCGCTTCTTGAGGAAGGCTTTGCCATCGAAGATCAGGAGCGCCTGATCTGCCGCTTTGTTCCCGAGCTCTACAAGAGAATGGGATTTAATCCTTGAGCTTCTCTAGCGGAAACTCCCGATTGCGCCTAGTCTGCTCGAGCCAGGATTCTGGCATGTTTTTAATCTTTAGCAACTGATCGCATGCATCCAGTGCTTCTTGATATTTGCCCACAAAATGTGCAGAGATGGAGAGCTGGAAAAGAAGTCCGTATTCTTCGATCCAGTCCACGTTGAAAAGCGCATCCTTTTTTGTGGGTTTGGGCATGGCAAGTCCAGATTTGATGAGGGCGTAGGCTTTTTCGTATTTGCCCTCTTTGTTATAGATTTCGGCAAGGTAGTAGAGCGGCTCGATGCGGTGTGGGCGGAAGCTGTAGGTGTCGAGGTAGCTTTCGATCACAGCGGACACGGGAAGATCCAGGGCGCGCATCAGATGCGCTGCTTGAAGCTTAGACCAAAAAACCTCCTCATCCCAACCGCCTGCTGCGATGCGCTTCTGGTACCATTCAAGCGCTTTTCCTTTTTCACCTGAGTCTCGATAGCTTTCGGCAAGGTAAAACATGTAGCGATAGTTGTTCGGCTCTTTTTTCAGCCCTTCTTCGAGCAAGGCGACATTTTTTAAGAACTTTTTGGGATCATAGGAACTTGCGCCATCATCTTTACTCACGTAACGGACCTCTTCCAAAGTCTCGGACGTGTAGAGTTGTGGGCAGTCTAAATATTCGTGCGTCACACCGAGCCATTTCCAGGGAAGATCTGCGCGCACAATTTGCGGTTTTAAATAGGTAAAACCGGGAGTGCCACGCCACATGTTGTAGAGGTCGAGAGTTAGAGTCTCTTTGTCGAAATCCCCATCAAATTCCAGAACATCATCGGCATCCATGAAGAGAATGTATTCTGCGTGGCCCTGGGCAAGTTGCAGCGCTTCTGTGCGGTTTTCTCCAAAATTTTTCCAGGGCCGCTCGTAAAGTTTTCCGGGAATCCCTTTGAGGTGCTGCTTGATGATTTTTTGCGTGCCGTCGGTTGACCCCGTGTCTACAATGACCCACGTGTCGATGATGGATTTTACCGAATCTAAGCAGCGTTTGATGACTTTACTCTCATTTTTGACGATCATGTTGAGACAGAGTTTCTTTTCAGGAGCTGGACCTGCATCCTCTTTCCACTCCCGCGCATAAAAAAGAGCAGGCACAAACAGTAAAACTATGAATAAACGCAACATGATTCCCTCGTTTTAAAGTGAGTTTAAATTCTATCTTTTTAAAAAGATTTTCATCAACTTTGAGATTAATATAATAAAAAAGAATAAAAAAATCTTAAATAAGTCGTTTACATATAAATCAAATACCCCTAGAAAAAGAAAATGGCCTCCATGGAGTAATGAACGCATTTATTTTAGGATTTTATCGTTGAAAAAGTTCACGCCTGTTCTGTGCCTTTCTGTCTTGTACGAAATCTTTGGAGCGCTTGTTGCCTCTGAACCAGAAGCCCCCTGCGCGCATGCGCCTGTGCATAAGTTTGTCGTTGTGAACGAATCCATCGCGGCACCACCGGCTCACTCTTCAGGCTGCGCGCATTGTGCTGCTGAACGTGCAGAACGTGCCGAGAGAGCAGAAAGGGCGGAGCGCGCTGAGCGCGCAGAACGTGCTGAAAGGGCCGAGAGAGCCGAACGCGCAGAGCGTGCCGAGAGAGCAGAAAGAGCCGAGCGCGCCGAGCGCGCAGAACGTGCAAGCAGGTGTGGATGTGTCAAGCATGCATGCTCCTGTAAGCATGAAGTTGTTCCCGAGCAACCTGCAGAGCCTCCTCCTACAGAAGCGGAAAAGGCCTACAGCCACACGAGTTTTGTCGGACCGTTTGGCCACACGACCTTATCCGAAGAAGAGGATCCACTAGCGAAGGAAAGGTTTGAATTAATTACAAAATATTTCATGGCAGCAAGAGATGAGCCGATCGAACTGGATGGCAAACTGCCAGAGCCGCTGCCGGTGGCACACGCTGGCCCCAATGTCGACTTGCCCTCCGTTCTTCCCGATATCCTTGATAGAGTCCTTCAGCCGTTTTTGGTTTCTCTTGAGAAACCAGAAAGTCTGATCGATGAAGATGACATTTTGAACATGGCGGAAACCGATCCGATTTTTGCGCTTGCGCAAACGCCAACGCCTTCGGGCTCGTATTCGGCTTCCCCTCCACCACAAGATACAACCTCAAGGACAGCGCGCTTTTTGCCCAAACGGCTCGATCTGCGGCACCGTCAGGGCACGAGTGGTATTGCGTACGGGACAAACTACACAACGGTCGCAGCCCTCTTTGCGCCGCGTTATTATTTAGGGCATGTGATGCCGATGCTCGATTTGCGCGTGCACCGCTTTGACAACAACACCTATGCGGGAAATGTGGGCATCGCAGGACGCTACATCCCCAAAAAGAATACTTTCTGCGAAATCCTGGGCCTGAATTTCTTCTATGATTTTCGTCAGGGAGTCGATGCACGGCATTTTTATCATGCGCTAGGCGCCGGCATTGAAGTGTTAGGAAGGCGCTGGGATTTCCGTGCCAATGCCTACTTCCCGGTCGGAAATACCATCCACAGAGTCAAATGCGTCTTTGATGATTTTGAGGGGGGATTTTTCATCATCAACCGCAAATGCGAGGCAGTATCTTATGGTTACAATGCAGAAGTGGGCTACCTCGCCGTCGACCACCATGGATTCCTTCTGTACACAGCGGCGGGTCCTTATTACCTAGCAAAACGCTGCTTCCGTCAAACGATGGGCGGACGCGCACGCGTGCGGCCGCAGTATAAAGACTATTTAGCGCTGGATTTTTCTCTCAGCTACGACAGGATTTTCAGAACGGTGTTTCAGGCGGAAATCATCGTCTCACTTCCGATTTATCAGATTTTCTCCAGAAAAGGCAAAAAACCGCCTTGCGGAATTTCTGAAAGACAAGTGTATCAGCCGATCGAGCGCTTTGAGATCATGCCTCTTGGAAAACGTTCTTGCTGGGAGTTCAATTTTGATGATTGATTTCGTGTAGCTCTTTTTTTAGAGCGTCTTTGTCGATCGTCGCGATCCAGATTTCACAGTCATCTTTTCCGTAGGCAAGATAGATCGTATTTCCACACAGCGCATAGCCGCCGGGAAAAATCACCCGTTTTTCACAGCCAGATGCTGTGTAAAATCCATCGGCAACAAGAGGCTTCGGAGTCACCTTGGTGATTGCAAAAGGCGGATCTTTGGAAAAGGTGTACGCCCCCATGAAATAGTGCCAGAGATCGTCTCCACCTGTAAGCGGTGATGCAAGGACAGTTCCCGAATGAAAAAACGCCAGATACTCATCATCGACTAAAAGAGGGGGCGTGCTTCCGCGCAAGGTGCCATATTCCCAATCCAAGGGCGCCCAAGTTTCATAGCAGCGGTAACAACTACCTCCCATGAAATTGAGAAAAAGAATCTCATGCGGGTTGACCGTGTAGGCCAAAAGAAGTGTCTTATTCCACTCAAAAGGCATCCAATTTTTTTGCCACCACTGCGAATAATACTTTTCTTCATAGCAGAGTTTGATGGGAGCCGAGAGGGTGAAACGCCCACCTTCAAAAAGCAGCTCGGATAAGAACATATCGCGGCGCTGCCATGTTTTGGGGTAGGTGATGTCCACGTTGTCGTTGTAGATTAAATAGGTGCGTCCTTTGTAGGAAAAGATGCGCGCATCTTCGGATTGCGAGGGGGTCGTGCTGATTTTACTACGCGTGTTGAGAAGCTGTGGCACAGAAATCGGCTCAAAAGAATCATTCAAAAGCACGATGCCGATGAAGTTGAGCCAAGGCTCAAAATACAGATTCGGCGTAGATCGAAATGTGAGGATGAATCCCTCGGGAACTTTCAGAATCGAAGGATTAAAGGCGCCTGGAAAACCTTCGAGCTCTATGCGTTTAATGCTCGTGATGACGTTCGGTTTACTTGCAGGGATTTCTAAATTCTCAGCCCAGAGAGTAAGTGTCACAAGAAAGCAAAAAACAGCGATTGCTTTTGACATGCAGAAGAAATTAACATTTCGCCATGCTTTTTATAAAGTGGTTTTCATTCTTACTATTCTCTTCCATCGTGTGCGCCGATCTTGAAGATTACTTCAAAAAAGTCACTGATAAATCGGGAGTTCACTCTTTACGCAACGTGGATTTTATCTACATGATCAACTTAGACGAACGCCCAGAAAAATTCGCCCTCTGCAGAACAGAACTTGCTGTCTACGACATACATCCCTACCGTTTTTCTGCCGTGAACGGCTGGAAGCTCTCGGTCGAAACTCTTCATGCATTAGGGGTGAAGTACGGGCCTTGGATGGCGGGAGGAAAGCGCGCGACCTACTACGCGCTTGAAAGTGGAAATACGCCTCTGGACGAACCCATGGAGACTGTGGGAAGAGCTTATTTTTGCTATGACATGGCCCCAGGCGCTGTCGGATGCGTGCTGAGCCATCTTTCCATTTTGCAAAATGCCTATGATTCAGGCTACGAGACCATCTGGATCATGGAAGATGACATTGAAATTGTGCGCGATCCCCATCTGGTTTCGGAAATGATCGACAAGCTCGATGGCCTTGTGGGAAAAGAGGGATGGGACATTCTTTTCACCGACAAGGATACGAAAAATAAGAAAGGCGAGTATGTCATCTGCTGCTCGTACGCGTGGCGGCCCAATTTTTCCCCGCACCAGCCCTTCAAATGCCAAGAAAAAGAGATCATCAGCCCAGAGCTACGCAAAATCGGTGCCAGGTTCGGCTCGTATTCGATGATTATCCGCCGATCAGGGATGAAAAAGCTCCTCGATTTTTTTAAAACCCACGACCTCTTTCTTCCTTATGATATGGAATACACACTTCCCCCAAACATACGGCTTTTTACAGTCCTTAAAGACATCGTTTCGACACAGCCACAAGCTCCCACCGACAACGGGGCGCCTAATTACAAGACAAATTGAGACCGTTGCATAAATCATGCATACCAGGAAAAATCCCGAAAAAAAATAACAGGATGGTTTCATCGAACAAACAGCATCCTATGATTTTTCCCGTGAGTGCCTCATGCAACAACTCTTCATTCCTCATCCTGCTATCCTGTTATTTCTTTCTCTCTTTCTTTCTTTCTTCATCCTGACCATCCTGCTATTTCCCCTCTTCATCTTTGCAAGTTATTTTTGGTAATTGGTATTATAAGATAAACTCGTGAAAAATTTTCGGTAAGCATTGATTTTTGAATCAAGATTGAGCTCGGGATTGACTCGATAGACATGCACCCGTTCTCCCACTCTCTTTTCAAATTCAATCTCGTAGCCATGATTAAGATTTATAATGATCAGAGTGAAATCAAGTTGCGGAAAATACTGAGCCAGCGTCTTTTCAAGCCTCAGGGCGTAGGCGTCAGTGATTTCTAAATTTTCGCTGCATTTGAAAAACCGATGCGGATCGGTCGTCGAATAGAAATAAGCAGCACGCAAGAAAAACACTTTGCCTGGATATTCGTTTAATTTTCTGAATCTTTCAATGCGTCGTGTGAATTTCTGTTTCAAATTTTCCAGCTGAGGAAAAAAATCCCTGTTGAAATTTCCGTCATGCAAAAATTCAACACGGTAGCGCGCATGTAAGAGATGGCCCGCAGGTCCATAACTAGAGAAATATTCATTTCCCAAAAAATGGGAAAAATCCTCTTCTAAGATCTGGATCAGAGATTCTCCATCGAATGAGACAATCCAATCGAAAGGAAAGGCTGCTCGCCTAAAATCACAGAACTTGAGCATATGGGAAGGCTCGCAAAAAGAACCTAAACTCACAAATAAGGGCTCACCTTGTTCGCATAAGAGATGCACATGCTCGAGATTTTCGATCTCTGCAAAGACACAGTTCCCCACACAGAAAAGAAGACAAAAAACTTGACGAAACTGCAGGAGAAACTTTACCATCTTATTCCATGTTTTCATCATGCTTTGCTCTCTTTCTAGTTTTCTTAGCCTCGCTGCTTCATGCGGACATTGAAGACCATTTTAAAAAGATGGGAGATAAAGTCGGGATGCGCACGCTGCGCAACATCGACTGCATTTACATGATCAATTTGGATGAGAGGCCGGAAAAATTCAAGATTTGTCAGGCGCGTTTAGCTCCTTTTGGAATTTCTCCCTGTCGATTTTCTGCGGTCAACGGCTGGAAGCTCTCCTTGGATGTACTCAACGACGTAGGCGTCAAATATGGACCTTGGATGCCGAGCGATAAATGGGGAACCTACTACGCGAAAGAAAACGGTCTTGAGCCTGCACATGAACTTGTGCAAACCATCGGAAGAAACTACTTCTGCCACTGCATGTCGCGCGGGGCGATCGGCATTGTGCTGAGTCATCTTTCTGTTTTGCAAGATGCCTACGATTCTGGCTGCGAAACGATCTGGGTCATGGAAGATGACGTCACCGTGATCAAAGATCCCCACATTCTTTCTGACCTGATCGACAGACTCGATGCCCTTGTCGGAAAAACAGGCTGGGATGTGCTGTTTACAGATCGCGACACCAAAAATAATGAAGGCAAAACTGTCATCTGCTCTGCTTATGCCTGGCGGCCCAACTTTTTTCCTGCCGATCCTTTCAAGTGCGAGCTCAAGGAAGTCGTCAGTTCTGATTTTCGGCGCATTGGCGCGCGTTTTGGAGCCTATTCCATGCTTGTGAGAAGGTCGGGAATGAAAAAGATTCTGGATTTCTTCAAAACATTCGGCATTTTCCTACCCTATGACATCGACTTCACCTTCCCGCATGGCATCCAATTCTACACAGTGCTGGACGATGTCGTGTCGACACAACCCGGATCTCTTTCCGATAACGGCGCCCCAAACTACTTAAAAAAAGAGTAACATATGCTAGATCAAAACCCCTCTCATTATGAATACAACATGCAAGAAACGGTCAAACAACGCGCCATTGCTTGCATGAAGACCCTTGAAGGGTGGTGCTCTGAAGAAAAAGGCGCGGCTCTTGTCGATCTAATTTTAAGAGTAAAGCCGGAAAAAATTGTCGAGATTGGTGTTTTTGGAGGCAAATCCTTAATTCCGATGGCATGCGCGCTTCAGGCCAACCGCAAGGGAAAAATTTACGGGATCGATCCTTGGGATATTCAAAGCTCTATTGAAGATGTGAACGATGAGAGCAACAAACACTACTGGACGATCGTGGATTATCAGGGAATTCTTGCAGGCCTCTTACAAAGAATTGAAGATTATCAACTGGGCGACCAGATTGAACTGATCGCCAAATCTTCTGAGAATGCCGATCCAATTGTTGATATCGACATCTTGCACATCGATGGAAATCATTCGGAAAAGACCTCGTATTTTGATGTCAGAAAATGGGTGCCTCTTGTGAAAAAAGGGGGCTGGATCATTTTTGATGATATGCAGTGGCACGAACAAGGAAAACCGACCACTTTGCGTGCAACAGAATGGCTCGATGCGCACTGCAAAAAACTTGCGGAGTTTTCCGATCTTGCAACCTGGGGAATTTGGGTGAAGCCATGATTAAATTGATTTTTTGTTGTTTAATTTTTTGCTCCTCTCTCTTTGCAGACAAGGAAGTGGAGGCTTTAAAAGAACAGGTTCTCAATGTGCTGACACGTTTAGATGGGTGGTGTTCGCGCGAAAAAGCGGTGAACTTTATCGATCTCGTCCTAGAAACAAAGCCCGAAACTTGTGTAGAAATTGGAGTCTTTGGCGGTGCATCTCTTTTTCCTGTAGCCTCCACCCTCAAGTTTTTGGGGAAAGGGACAGTGATTGGCATCGATCCCTGGGACCGCATCGAATGCATCAAATATTTTGACCCAGTCAAAGACAAAGCGAATTTAGATTGGTGGGGCAAAGTCAATCTCAACTACATCTACTTCACCTACATGAATACCCTCATCCGTTATGGATTGGAACCCTACACGCTCACACTGAAAACCACCTCGGAAAAGGCGATTGCAGAAATCGACACGATCGATATTTTACACTGGGATGGGAATCACAACGAAACCGCTTCAACACGCGATATTTCTCTCTATCTTCCCAAGGTGCGTCAAGGAGGCTACATCTGGATCAATGATTCGATCTGGCCCGAGGTGCAGCCTGCGGTGGATCTTCTTGTAGAATCCTGTGATGTGGTCAAGCTGATCGACAATGGAAACTGCATTCTCTTTAAGAAAAGGTAATATGAGCCTAAATCTGTGAAAAAAACCTTCAAAAATCAAAGTATTTCGAATACTGGGATAGGCTCATGATTGCTTTTTTTATACGCTTTTTGTGTTTTCTGCCTTTCGTGCTTAGTGCTACTGAAATCGACCTTGCCGAGTATGAGAGCTCTTTTTATAGCCAGAATGGCGAAGATGGCGTTTTGGCAAAAATATTCGAGGTCATTAAGCCGACTTCCCGTTTTTGCGTAGAATTTGGTGCGTATAATGGAGTGACAGGCAGTAACACCTATTTGCTGCGCAGGCAGGGGTGGGATGCGCTTCTACTTGACCGCATGTTCGAAAATCCTCAAATGCATCTCTACAAAGAATTCATCACTGCAGAAAATATCAATGCCCTCTTTGAGCGTTACGGCGTTCCTGAGGATTTCGACCTTCTTTCCATCGATATCGACTATAATGATTTTTATGTCTGGAAGTCTCTGGATGCAAAATACCGTCCTAGCGTCGTCGTCATCGAATACAATGCCTCACACCCACCCGACAAGGATCGTATTGTCAAATACAAGCCCTATTATTGCGGGGATGGGACCAATTATTACGGCGCGAGCATTCTTGCCTTATATCGGCTCGGAAGAAAAAAGGGGTATTCTCTTGTGTATGCGGACGAAAAAGGGGTGAACCTATTTTTTATCCGCGATGATCTCCTCAAGACGTGCAACGTTACCTTTAAAAACACCAATCACGTTGAAAAAATTTACCGGCCCCCCCATTACGGCACAGGCTCTGATGGAGGACACCCGCAAGATCCCAAACAACGCCCCTACGTATGCTCCACCGATTTCGAATAGTCCTTTATTTTGTTTTTGCTCTCCTCCATGCAGATGTAGAAGACCACCTGAAACCGGTCGAAAATAAATCTGCAGCCCACAGCATGCGCAACATCGACTTCATCTACCTCATCAATCTCGATCAGAGGCCAGAAAAACTCAAGCGTTCGCTCGAACAGCTTGCCCCTTTTGGCATTCACCCTTGCCGATTTTCGGCTGTGAATGGCTGGGAACTCAGCACCGACACTCTTCGTGATGTGGGATTAAAATTTTCCCCTGAAATGCAGGGAGGTTTCATGGGAACGTGTTACCACACGTTTGAGCCCAGCCATGAA
>CAZLDZ010000006.1:0-18380 GCA_964558435.1 uncultured bacterium | reverse complement strand
AATCCAGCTCAAAGCCGTGTTTGCGATTGCCGCACGCACAATAAAAAGTGGGCGCAGCACAAAACCCCTCATCCGTTCTCCTCAAGATGCATTCAATTTTGCCAAAGAAGAAATCGCTATGCAAAAACAAGAAGTGCTTCTCGTGCTCCTGCGCGACATCAAAGGAAGACTCATTCATCATGAAAAAGTGGGGATCGGCACCCTCTCTTCGGTCCTCGTCCACCCCCGCGAAATCTTCTATCCTGCCGTCAAACATAAAGCACACAGTTTAATTTTGGCCCACAACCATCCCAGTGGCGATCCCACCCCTTCACATCAAGATTGCCTTCTCACCGTCCACCTTGAAAAAGCAGGCAAATTGATGGGCATCGTTTTTGACGATCACATCATCGTTGGAAAAGAGTCTTTCACCTCGCTGCGCCATGGGGATAGCACCTCCTCCCTTTATCTCTAAACCCCGGTCTGGCATAATTTTTCCCATGCAAGAGACTGCAAAGAAAAAATTTAAAGTTGTCGCGTTGGGGTGCCGTACAAATCAGTATGAGGCCGCGGCTTTTAGTACTCAGCTAGAAAAGTTGGGGTATGAGGAGGCGGGAGCACAAGAAAGCGCGGAGCTGTGCATCGTCAACACCTGTACCGTGACCGAATCTGCAGATAGCTCCAGTCGGCATGCCATTCGGCAGCTTGTGCGGGCACATCCGGGTGCACAAGTCGTTGTTACAGGGTGCTTAGCCGAGCGTCTTCCTGAAGAGATCAGCAAGATTGAAGGGGTAAATCTCGTCGTTGCCAACGCAAAAAAAGAGGAGCTGGTAGCCCTAGCTCTACCCGATGAAGAAGCCCCTGAATTTGTGATCGACCATTTTCCTGCGCATACACGTGCCTTTGTCAAGGTCCAAGATGGGTGCAACTCATTTTGCACCTACTGTATCATTCCCTACGTGCGTGGTAGGTCCCGTTCGCGTACAATTCGGGAAATTGTGCACGAGACAGAAACGCTTGTTGCGCGCGGCTACAAAGAAGTTGTATTAACAGGGATTAACATCGGCGATTTTGATGGAGGAAAAGAAGGTCCTTCTCGTCTTGCGGACCTTGTGCGTGCAGTTGATCAGGTTGAAGGGCTCAGGCGCCTGCGCATCTCTTCGATCGATCCGGATGAGGTGGATGAAGATCTTTTGCAGGCTGTTTTGCACGGAAAAACGACCTGTCCATCACTGCATATCGTTCTTCAATCCGGATCCAATGCCATTTTAAAACGGATGAATCGCAAATATACGCGGGCCGAATTTTTACAGAGTGTTGAGAGGGTAAAAAAAGCAAGCCCCGCATTTACTTTTACTACAGATATCATCGTGGGCTTTCCGGGCGAAAGCGAAAGAGATTTTAGAGATACATTAGAAGTGATGGAAGAGGTGCGCTTTGCCAAGGTGCATATGTTTCCTTTTAGCCCGAGGAAGCGGACGCGTGCAGCTCTTTTTCCACAAAAGCTTTCTCAAGAATGCATTCAAGAAAGAAAGCAGAAAGTGTTGCATAGAGCCGAGCACCACGCGTTTCTTTTGCGCCGTGATTTTGTCGGAAAAGAGATGTCGGTTCTCATCGAAAATGCCGAAGAAAAGTCAGGATATACAGAAAATTTTCTTCCTGTGACCGTTGTTGGAGCGCCTGTGGCTTCCAATGAGATTGTATGGGTAACGCTTACAGAAAATACAGAAAAAGGACTTATCGGTCGTGTCTATTAAAATTATACAAAAGTTCCGCCCTTTCTCGCACATGGTGGGAGCTTCGTGCCTTCTTCCCAAAAGCTTTTGGAAGATTGAAGCTTTCCCCACTCTTGTGCGTTTTGTACACCTACAGACACACAAATGCATAGAAGTTCCTCTGGAGCTGCTCTGCCCAATTGAGAATTTTACTCTGGAGGTGGATTTAGAAAGAGGGCATGTGCGCCTTTTTGGACATTCTGCACAAGGCTATTTTGAAATCCTGATCGAGCGCCTCTCTTCGGGGATTCAGCTCCAGATGGCTAAAAGGCCTCCTGTTTTTTTGCCACTAGATGAGCCTTTTCAAGACGTGTCCAGCCAAGAAAGACTTTCTTTAGGTGTGCATAAAGCCCAAGACTGGGATCTTGTGTCTCGTCGCACTCTTCCTGAGGAGTTTCTCCCTTTTTGGCTACGCCAAAGTCTCTTTTTGCCTCCCCTGGAAAAGGAAACAAGAAGCCCAGGCACCCTTGCGCTTCTTGAGGAAGCAGAGAGGCTAGATAAGACAGAGATGAGCAGGCATTTTCAAAAGACATTTCGCGCAGGGTTTTCCGGAATTTTAGTGCCGCGACTCGATGACAATCACCAAGGCTTAATCGATGAAAAAACATTAGGTCCATCGGTCAATCCACTGCATCTTGTAGCAAAGGGCGAGCACATGATCCGCGCTCTCTTTTTTGTAGAGCAGGGGAAAGAATTGCATTTACTTCCCAAACTCCCGCCAGAATTCCATGCCGGAAGGTACACCAATATCGCATGCATGCACGGCACACTGGATCTTGAATGGTCGAAAAAGCTGTTAAGACGTGCCATTTTTCGCGCAAAAGACGCGCACGAAATCCACCTCGTGCTACAAAAAGCGCTCAAGCGCTTCCGCCTGCGAAGAGGCATGCGCGAGCGCGGCACAACTTGCGAGCGAGATACGCTCATTTCCGTGCATGCAGGCGAAACGCTCTATTTCGACCGCTTCGAAAAATAATTTAAGGGAAGGCGTTGTACCAGTTGAAGGCGATGACGGCGCTTGCAAATTGGTTGGCGTTGCGCCCTGCCACAGTGAACCAGGCGCCAGCGATGATGCCAAATGAAGCGCTAAAGTTGTATTCGATCGCAGGGGCTAGGCTTACCTGATCAAACCAGCTGCCTCCCAACTGAAAGCGGGCATTGTTGTCGATAGCACCGCTTTTTCCACGGAAGCGCGTTTTGCCGCCGTAGGTGTTCACAAGATCGCACGCAAACGCCCAATTGCGCGTAAAATTGTATTGCATGCCAAAAATGGCAGTCAGAGTGTTTCCTGGGTACACAGTGCCGCGTGTTCCTGCACCGCCACCGTAGGCATTCAGGTTGTGCACACGCACTGGGGAGTGAATTCCATATTGCACATTGAAGCGGATATCTAAAAAATGCGCATTTCCCACTTCATAAATGCGCGATGCAGCAAGGGCAATGGTTGTCACGTAAGAGCCTCCGCCCAAAATGTCGGCACCATTTTTTTTCGGATCCAGATTTTGGTATTTGCCAATGGGAAATAGCTCGATGAGGCCCAGTTTCACAGCAGGCCACCAATGATCAGGACTATCTTTGATGAGTTGGAAATCTAATCCGAGCGGAAGATCACCAAATCCGATCGTCGCTCTTCCACCGCTACGCGTGTAGTAAAACTGGGGGGCGCTTTGGAGATCAATGCTCGGTGAAAGACCTACAGAAAAAAAGAGCAGTGGGTTGATGGAAAGAACATTGGGAACAGACTGCGCATGCCAGTGGTTGTCATAACGCCCAAAATAATCGGTAACAAAAAGATAGGGCTCAACGTCGTAATAACCAATCGGTGTCACATAGCCCGAAGCAGAAATCAGCGGTCCCGTAAACCACGGCTCAACCCCCTCTTCCTTTTCAAAGACTTCAAGCTCGTCTCCACGCCGACAAAACGCAAGAGCGTGCACAAAAAGAAAAAGAGCAAGAAAAATGCGTCGCATTTTTCTAGGTTACAGAATTTTTCCAATATACACAAAGCAACTGTAGGTTAGTAGGTTTCCCCAGGACAGTAGCCCGCCTCGACATGCAAGCCTACTTTCATGGCTTCGAGCTCCTGGGCAAAAGCGGCTCTTCCCCGAACGATAGGATCATCAGGACGTAGTACACGACGATACGTGTATTCATAGAGAAAGCTAAAGTGAACAAGGTCAATGCAGCCCTGTACTATGCTCATGAGATCGTCACGTGAATAAGAAGCTGTGCGCCGACCTTCTTCTAAATGAAGGTGTGTAAGGCTTTTTCCAGAGCGTGCAATTGTTTGTGCCCATACTGAAACATCATCTTTTTCTACACGTAGATGTAGGGTCTTAAGAGCTTGAGAATTCTCTAGGAGGTGAGCAAGAATTTCTGGTTTGAACCAAACGACAGAAAAACGCACTTCTTGAAGAGAGGGGAGTTTACAGAGTATAGCACAAGTTTCAGGAGTCAGTTTGAACTGCGCAAGAGACAATTTTTGTAACTTCTGCAAGGCGCCGAGCTGCTGCGTTGCTGCAAGGAATGCAGCATCGTGCCAGTAAAAACTACTCGTAAAATCGAATTCAGTAAGAGAGGCGCATGAAGTGATAACCCGCATTAGGCTGGGTGGAGGGGTTTCTTGGGTTGAAGCGTCCACTGTAAGACTACGCACATGCTCAAAGAATGTGGATGAAAAAATCTCTTGTAAACCCCTATCATCAATTCCAGCGATTGCTTGGATTTTCCAAGTACCCCGAAAATGCCAAGGTTGAAATGAAAAAGTTTCTAAACGAGGCGCCAAGCGATCGAATAAATCCTTCCAAGACATCTGGTTAACTTCCCAGCCAAATTTTTGGATCCACAACAAAGCACTCTGTAAATAAGCCGAGGATATTGAGCGAAATAACTCAGGCAAAATTTGCGGGTATACCCGCTTAAAAGCTTGACATGTGTGCGCACTTAAAAGCAGCTCGCGAGGAGTTATAAACGCCAGAATCGAAACAAGAAGGGCCTCAGGTATATTTAGCAATTTGGGTCTTTGAAGAATTTGAAGAATAGGGGGATCGGGCTGCCGAAAAAAAGATCTTCCTATGTGCTCTATCACGGCGCGCTGCAACTCCGCATGTACCATAACGCGTGGCTGAGGCATCCTTTTTTTAAACCGGTCTACTTCCTCGATTTCAAGGGCCGTACTTTCTTTGACACGAAAAAATGCTCTGTCAACGAGCGCAACGAGCGCCCCAAGCCCGGGCACAGCCTCGATGAGTGCTACTATATAATTAGATTCTTGCCAATGGGCATTGGCACAATCGATTTGCCACTGAGGCATGAGTCGGGCAAGGCAAGAATGTGTGGATACAAGTGGGGTCATAGGAGAAATATTTTACTCTAAACGGTGAAATTAAAAAATGTAATTATTTTTTAAATAGAAGGATGATGTAAGGGCCTAAGCAGAAGAGAAGAACGCCACCTAGAAGCGCGAAAACGTAAAGTAAATAATTTCCTATTTGGACCTGGGAGGGGGGGAAGAAGCCGATGAAGAAGGCAAAGAGGGAGGTGAGGAGGCCGATGCCGGCACAAAGCCACATGCCGAGTTTGCCGCCGGGAACGCGGTAGGCGCGCGCGACGTGAGGTCTTTTGTAGCGGAGCTTGACGGCAGCACTAAAGAGGAGAAAATACATCACGAGGTAGAGCTGGGCGGTTAGCGCGAGCATGAACCAAAAGGCCGCATTGAGGGTGGGCATGAAGAGAAAAAGAAAGGTCACGACCGAGACAACAATGCCTTGAAAGAGAAGAAGGCCTTTGGGCATTTCGTGCTTATTGAGGGTCCGGAGGGAGGAGGGGAGGTCGCCTGCTTGCGCAGCGGCAAGAAGTCCTTTGGCGGGTCCGACAAGCCATGTGCTGAGAGAGGCGGTGGCGCCCACGCCGATTAAAAGAGCCAGGATGTTTGTAAGCCAAGGAAGATTGAAGCCGCCCACAACGCGTGCAAAGGCTTGGATGGAGCCGGAGAGGAGGCTGATCTCTTCTTGCGGCACAACGAAGACAATCGCAAGAACTCCTGGAATGGAAAGCCCTAAAATCAGAATTGTGGAAAGGAGGATGGCTTTGGGAAAACTCTTTTGTGGATTTTGGACGTCTTTCACGTGCACAGCGGGCATTTCCATGCCCATCAAACTTAAAATGATTCCCGTAAAGAAGACAAGGTCTTCAATTTTGCCTAGTTTAGGAAGAAGAAAATCGTGCCCAGAAAATACAGGTTTTTCAGAGGAGAACCACAGTGCGCCGAGGACAATGATGATGGCGGCGGGGATAAACGTTCCAAGCACCGTTCCTGCGGAACTGATCCAGCCAGAGAGGCGCATGCCTTGTAAATTGGCCCAGGTGGCTCCCCAAAAAATGGCAAGGACGAGGATCAGTGTGTACAGTTTGTTGTCTGCAAGTGCAGGGTTAATGGCGTAGGCGAGGGTCGAAGCGATGAAGGCGAGGATGGTGGGATACCAGAAGATGTTCTGTACCCACTGGAGCCAAATTGCGAGAAATCCGGTGCGGTGTCCAAACGCTTCTTTTACCCACAAATACACGCCTCCTTTTTCAGGCCACCCTGTTGCGAGTTCTGCCGAGATGAGGGCAGTAGGAATAAAAAAGAGAAGCGCGGCTAAAAGAAACAAGAAAATCGAAGAGAGCCCATATTCGGCAATGACAGGCCAATTTTTCACGCTCCCAATCGTTGCGACAGAGATCATGGCCAGCGTAAACAGGGAAAGCGCACGGGGTTTGGACATGTTCTAATCCTGCAAAATCCTGCAATTTCCTGCAATTCTTAACGTGCCCGCGTGCGTGCCCGTGCCCGAAAATTCAAGAAAAACCACAGAGATAAGAACCACAGAGAAAACAGGATTAACACGGTCGGCTAGCGCCGGCAAGATCGCTGCTACTAAAGCGGCACGATGAAGAAATCCTGCCCGCTCCTTCAGGAGCGGATCTTGCCGCCGCAGGCTGCCTCTGTGGTTCTTATCTCTGTGGTGAAATTTTCCCAACATGCCTGATGAATCAGGACAAAAATTATCCTCCTGAATAGGATGAGGTCATGTCTGTAGCCACAAAAAGCAAGGATCTATTCTACGATTTCAAGCACAATCCCCATCAATTCTTGGGGGTGCATGAAAGCGATGCTAAAAGCAAAGTCATTCGTCTGTGGCGGCCGGGTGCCAAGGCAATTTACCTCGAAGTGGGTGGCAAGATTGTAGAAGCGCGGCGTTTGGGTGATGAGGGTTTGTTTGAGTACGTCGTGCCGGTGAATACCACTGCACTCGACTACCAGATTTATCATCGGAATGGGTTTCTCGCCTATGATCCCTATGCATTTTCTGCGACATTTGGCGAGATCGATGCGCATCTTTTTAGCAGAGGTGTTCACTACAAACTTTATGAGGCGCTCGGTGCCAAAATTTGTGTGCATCAAGGAGTAGCAGGAACAAAATTTGCGGTGTGGGCGCCTTCTGCCAAGGAAGTGGCGCTTGTTGGGGATTTTAATTTCTGGGATGGACGGGTCAACCCCATGCGGAACATGGGGGGCTCGGGGGTGTGGGAAATTTTTCTTCCGGGCATCGAAGAGGGAGAAAAGTATAAATTCGAAATCCGCACGCAAGAAGGGCATGTGCGGGTCAAGAGCGATCCTTTTGCGTTCATGACAGAGTTGCGGCCAAAGACGGCATCTCTTGTGTTTGATGTGAACCGTTTTCAGTGGTCAGATGAAGCGTGGATGCACGAACGTGTGCAGAAAAAGCATCTGAGTACACCTCTCAACATCTACGAAGTGCATCTGGGATCTTGGAAGCGCAAAAATGGCACGTTCATGAATTTTCGCGAACTTGCTCACGAGCTTTCTCTTTATTGCAAAGAGATGGGTTTTTCTCATGTTGAGCTGCTCCCTGTCTCTGAGCATCCGCTCGATGAATCCTGGGGCTACCAGGTCACCGGTTTTTTTGCTGTGACAAGCCGGTTTGGCAATCCTTCCGATTTTCAATACTTTGTCAACCACATGCACCGCGAAGGAATTGGTGTATTTGTTGATTGGGTCCCTGCGCATTTTCCTCTGGATGATTATGCGCTTGCCCAATTTGATGGTAGCTACCTTTTCGAGCACCAAGATCCCAGAAAGGGCTTTCACCCCCATTGGAACACGTCGATTTTCAATTACGGAAGATATGAAGTCGTAAATTTTTTAATCGCCAGCGCGCTCTTTTGGCTGGAGAAAATGCACATCGATGGACTGCGTGTGGATGCCGTAGCCTCGATGCTCTACCTGGATTACGGAAGAAATGAAGGGGAATGGGTTCCCAACATCTACGGTGGGCGCGAAAATTTGGAAGCGATCGAATTCATGAAACACCTCAACTCGGTTGTCCATGAAAGAAATCCTGGCGTGGTTCTGATTGCAGAGGAATCGACGGCCTTCACAGGGATCACGCATGCCCTGCAGTGGGGAGGGATGGGCTTTGATCTCAAGTGGAACATGGGATGGATGAATGATACGCTCCGCTATTTTCACAAAGACCCCCTTTTTCGCCATTACCATCAAAATGAACTCACCTTTGGTCTTTTGTATGCATTTTCGGAGCGCTTTACTCTTGTGCTTTCACATGATGAAGTGGTGCATGGCAAAGCGAGTTTGATTTCCAAAATGCCGGGCGACGACTGGCAGAAATTTGCCAATGTGCGCCTCCTGTACAGTTACATGATCTGTCAGCCTGGAAAAAAACTCCTTTTCATGGGTAGCGAGTTTGGGCAGTGGCATGAGTGGAATTGTAAAGAGGAGCTCCACTGGTATCTATTGGAGTATGATAAGCACAAAGGGCTTCAGCGCTGCATGAAAGATTTAAATCATTTTTATAAAGCGCATCCTGCCCTGTGGGAGTACGACTTTGATGGGCGGGGGTTTGAATGGATCGATTTTTCGGATCGAAAAAATTCAGTTGTTAGCTATTTGCGCAAAGGGAGCCAAAGCTATCTAGCGTGTGTCCACAACTTTGCACCCACGTATTTTCCAGAATATTTTATCCATCTTCAGAACGTGCATCAGGTGCAGGAAGCCTTCAATACCGATAGAGAAGAATATGGAGGGTCTGGTAAAATCGCCTCCAATGTCAAAATCGTGCACGAGAACGGAAAGGCAAAAGGGTTTATGATCCAGCTTGCGCCGCTTGCCACGATGCTATTCGAGGTTCGGTTTGTTTAAAGAATAATTTTTCACCACAGAGACAAGAACCACAGAGAAAAGAATTCTTTCTCTGTGGTTCTTGTCTCTGTGGTAAAATCTTTCCATATTGTTATGCAAGAGAGTTTGAAAACTTATCAGAGACTGATCGAGGAGGTGCGCAAGCACGATCATCTCTATTATTTGGAAGCCAAGCCCGAAATTTCCGACTTTGCCTACGATCAGCTAATAAAACGCATTGAAGAGATCGAAAAAGAACATCCTGAGTGGGTCACTCCTGCCTCGCCCACGCAGCGCATCAGTCCTGCGCTTTTAAAAGGGTTTAAAAAGCACGCGCATGTCACGCCGATGCTTTCGCTCAATAACACCTATTCTCAAGAAGAGCTTGCCGACTTCATCAAACGCGTCCACAAACTTTTAGAGGGACGATCTGTCACGTTTTCGTGCGAGCTCAAACTCGATGGGGTCTCAATTTCTGTCCGCTACGAAAAGGGGTTGCTTGTCCGTGCGCTCACGCGCGGTGACGGCGAAAGAGGCGATGATGTCACCGCCAACGTCCGCACCATCCGGAGCATTCCGCTCGAACTGTCCAAAGATGCGCCCGAAATTCTTGAAGTGCGTGGCGAAGTCTACATGCCTAAAAAAGTCTTTCTCGAACTCAACCGTGAAAAAAAAGAAAAAGGGGAAGAGCTTCTTGCTAATCCGCGCAATGCCGCTGCAGGCTCCCTCAAACTCCTCGATAGCCAAGAAGTGGCACACAGAAAATTATCCGCAGTGTTTTATGGGATTGCTGAATCGACAGTGCCCCTAGAGTCCCAAGTCAAAAATCATGCCTTCTTAGAAAAACTCGGCCTTCCTGTATTTGCCCAAGATGAGCGCAAACATTGCAAAGATCTCGAGGAGATTTTGGCGTTTGCGGGCCGCATGGAAAAAAAACGGCCTACTCTTCCCTTTGAAATTGACGGCATCGTTATCAAAGTCGATGAGGTGCGCACGTATGCGCTTCTCGGCATGACAGGTAAAGCCCCGCGCTACGCCTGTGCCTACAAATTTGCCGCCGAACAACAAGAAACACGAGTGTTAGACATCACGGTTCAGGTAGGAAGAACGGGGGTGCTCACGCCTGTTGCGGAACTCGAACCTGTACTTGTGTCCGGCAGCACCATTTCCCGCGCCACATTGCACAACCAAGAAGAGATCGAGCGCAAAGACATCCGGATCGGCGACAGCGTCATCATCGAAAAAGGGGGGGACGTCATCCCCAAAGTTGTGGCAGTCGTGCTCGCAAAACGCCCTGCGCACACAAAACCCTGGAAAATGCCGAGCGTCTGCCCCGCCTGTGGCAGCACGCTTGTGCATGAAGAAGATCAGGTGGCCGTGCGCTGTTCAAACCGCACCTGTGGCGTGCAGCACGTGCGCCGCCTCCAGCATTTTGTCAGCAAACAAGCCATGGATATCGAACACATGGGCGTTCGCGTCGTCGAACAGCTCGTTGAAAAAAGCTTAGTGACCAAGTTTTCGGATATTTATGCATTAACAGCCGAAGACCTTGCCCAGCTCGAAGGCTTTAAAGAAAAATCGATCCAGAATCTTTTAACCAGCATCGAAGCCTCCAAAAAAGTCACGCTTGCACGCTTCATCTTTGCCCTCGGCATCAAACATGTCGGCATTGAAACCGCAGAACTTCTTGCTGAGCATGCAGGGGACATCGCAACCCTCATGAAAATGCAGATAGAGGATTTTCTTGCACTCGATGGCGTTGGCGAAAAAACAGCCGAAGAAATTGGCGCATTTTTCCAAGATGAGGAGCCCATCAAAGAAATCGAAGCCCTCTTGAAAAAAGGGGTCACACCCAAGCAGCCCACCGTATCACAGCATAAAAATCACCCCTTCTACGGTAAAATTTTTGTTTTAACCGGCAGCCTGCAGGGATTTACCCGCACCCAAGCAGCAGCCCTCATCAAAGAACGGGGCGGAAAAGTCACAAGTTCCGTGACCCGTGAAACCCACTATGTTCTTGTCGGGGAAGAGGCAGGCTCCAAGCTTGACAAAGCAAGGAAACTAGGAATTAACCTCTTAGAAGAAGCAGAATTTAAAAAATTGTTATAACTCGTCTTCGATCACCAACTAAATGTGTAGCTGAAGCTGAAGATGCCCGAAAGAAACTTGCTGGTGTTGCGTCCGTACACGTCGAACCAGATGCCGCCGATGAAGTTGAGGTAGGTGGTGGGGTTGTATTCGAGGGCAGGGGCAAGGCTGAGCTGGTCGCTGGAGCCGCCGCCAACAGAGGCCCGCGTTCCATCTGCGTTTGTTCCTCGCCTTCCATGGAATTTTGTTGAATCGGACCAGGCGTAGACAATGTCGGTGGCAAAGACCCATTTTTGCGTGAAGCTATATTCAAAGGCAGCGTTGGCCGACGCGCTGTTGCCAGGACGAACTGTGCCGCGGGTACCAAAACCGCCGCCGTAGGCGTTAAAGCCGTGCACGCGCACGCGTGTGGGCACGGTGTATGAGAACGTGGCGCGCAGATTCATCGGGTGTTTGTACGACCAAAAGACGACCTTACTCATGCGGATACCGAAAGAGCTTTGGTAGGAGCCTGCGCCCGTTGCATCGAGGCCCAGTTTATGCGAGCTCAATCTCTGGTAGCGCCCGGTGGGAAATGTTTCCGTAAAAGTGGCTTTGATCGCAGGGGTATTGAGCCCTTCGGCAAGGATGGGGAAGCCCACTCCAATGGAAGAGTCGCCAAAGCCCGAGCCATGTTTTCCCTGCTGACGATTATATACCCACTGAGCGCTCAGACTCATATCAAGCCAACTTGTGATCCCAAATTGAAAAGGGGAAATCGACGGGTTGATATTCAAGCGATCCGGAGTGTTCACCGAGTGGCGGTCGCTATCCCAGCGCGCGTAGTTATTCGTCACAAAAAGGTAGGGCTGGATCAACGCCATGCCGGGCGGCATCATGTGGGCGCCACCCGTCAAAAGGGGCCCCGCATACCAGGGGTTGAACATCTCTTGCGCTTCTTTGAAGAGCTTTTCATCTTCGGTCAGCTCCACTTCAATCTCTTCGGGGGTTTTGACAGGTTCATCTTGAGCCAGAAGAAAAACAGGTAAGACAGCAAGAACAAGACAAGAGCGCATGAAAACTCCATTTTTTGTTTGATTCTAACGGATTTTTCTGCCAAGTAAAGAAAATATGACAACACCTGTGGGTCCAACTCCGTCTTATCGCGAAGAGTATTTGCACGGCGTCGACCTTTTTCAGCGCGCCCTTACCGAATACAAAACGGCAGATGAGGTGCATAAAAAAGAGGCGTTTCGCCAGGTCATGGATAAGGCCCTTCAGGTTTTAAACGAGACGGCGCAGGGCATGAAACGGCAGGACCTTGTGCAGCAAAATCAGAAGATCGCTCAAGATTTTCAAGACTACCAGCACCATCCGAGCACAGAAGCAGAAGATGCTCTGCATCAAGACCTTACAAAAGCACAGAAGTTGCTGTAAATCAATCCCTTACAATTAAATAATTCCTTGATAAAAATAACACTTTATAGTATAATTAGTTTTATCCTAATAATAGGAGGATAATATGACAATAAGAACAACATGTAATTCAAACCATCCTGTAATACGTGAAGGTAGAAAAGACAGTAACTTTAAAAAATGCAAATGTAATGAATGCAAATTTGAAGACATAACAAAAATGGTTAAAGGTAAAGAACTTGAAAAAATTACCCCCAACCCCGGCTGCGATTGCTTTGGGTGTTTGCCTTCAGGTGAGCTTTCTGTCGCCGGCAGAGCCACTGTCATCAATGATATGGTTACAGCTCCCGATGTACAACCCTTCTATTGCGAACTCTGGAAATAACCCCTCTTTTCACATAAAGGCGCACGCTGTGCGCCTTTTTTTTGTTCAAAAATAATAGAAAATATTTTATATACCTAATAAGACGAGGTACTCGTTTTATAAAGAGGTATTTATGAGCAAATGTTTGGTTAAATGCGCGGTACTCGGTGGTATCGTCGTATTTTTGTGGGGAATCCTCTCTTGGATGGTGTTCCCGATGCACAAAATGTGCATGAATCGTTTTGCTGATGAAAAGGATGTTGCGTCTACGCTACAAAACAACACTGCAATGAGTGGTGTTTATGTCCTTCCCAATATGTACAAAGATGAAAAAACTTCGATGACTGCTGAGCAGAAAACAGCTTCGATGCAAAAAGCCAAAGACAGCCTGAGAATGGGACCTGTGGTTTTTGCAATCGTGAATAAAAATGGGATGGATCCATCTTCTCCTGCTCCTTACATTTGGAGTTTGATTGTTCACATTATTGCTGCAGGGGTTGTTACGCATCTCCTGATGCAAGCAAAAGCCATGAGTTTTATGAAACAAGCGGGATTTGTCGCTTGGGCAGGGCTTTTTGCTGCATTTGCGTGTGTATTTCCAAAATGGGTCTGGATGGGCCTTCCTTTGGGATTCACAATCATGCAGACGATCAACCTGGTCATTGGCTGGTTCTTAGCGGGCCTTGCCATTGCAAAATGTTGTTCAAAGAAATAAGCATCTAATCACCAAAGTGTCGGCTTACGGCCGACACTTTTTCTTCACTTCTGCGTTCTGACTTCTGACTTTTTCCCACGAGCGTCTGGTGGTTGTAGCTGTGGACGTGCACTTGTTGCAGGGTCCCGATCAGCGCTTTATCCCCTTCAAAAATGACGTTTTTCCAGCATCTAGTCCGTCCTTTTAGCCACCTGTCATCTCTATTGTGGCCTTCGACTAAGACTTCGAGGGTTTGACCGAGCATGGTTTGGCGCTCTTCGCTGCAGATTTCTTGGTGGAAAGTCAGAAGGCGCTGCAGCCGTTCTTGTTTGACCTCTTCTGCGATGTCATCTTTCCAGCGGAAGGCCGGGGTGCCTTTACGTGCGCTGTAGGCAAAGATAAAGGCGACAGAGTAGCGGATCTGTTTGAAGAGATCGTAGGTCATCTGGAACTCTTCTTCTGTTTCTGTAGGGAAACCGACGATGATGTCGGTTCCAAGAGAAACGTTGGGCACAATTTCCCGCAAAAGAGCGACTTTTTCCAGATAAGATTCTACGGTGTAGATGCGGTGCATTTTTTTCAAAATGCGCGCAGATCCAGCTTGGAGAGGGAAATGGACAAATTCACAGAGGGAAGGAAGATCGCGGATGGCTTCCATGAGCTCGCGTGTGATGTCGACGGGGTGGCTTGTCATGAAACGGACGCGCTCAAGACCGGGGATTTTATCGAGCCGGTAGAGGAGATCATGAAAAAGGCAATTCCATTCAGGTTTGTCTTTTCCGTAGCTGTTGACGTTTTGACCCAGGAGGGTGATTTCTTTGTAGCCTTTTTGGACGAGGAGGCGGCACTCCTCTTCAATGCTCTCAGGGCTGCGGGAGACCTCTTCTCCGCGGGTGTAGGGGACGACGCAGTAGGTGCAAAACTTGTCGCATCCACGGATGATGGAAACAAAAGCTTTTACAGGGTCTTCCCGTTTTGCGGCTAAATAGTTAAGGTTTTCTTCGAATTGATCCTGGGTCCGGATGGTCTGCTTCCCTGTCTCAAGGACTTCGTTAAGAACTAAATTTAAATCTCCAATGTTATTGGTCCCCAGGACGAAATCAATGTGGGGGAGCTTGCGAAAAAGGGACTCTTTTTTGGCCATGGCCATGCACCCCGTGACCCCGATGATCGATTTACGGGTTCTTGAACGGCCCAGTTGCCCGAGTTTTCCCATGACTTTGCGCTCGGCAAGGTCGCGGATCGAGCAGGTATTGAAGATGAGGAGATCGGCCTCATCTTCATTTTCGATGCGCTTTAGTCCTCGGCTCTCGAGCTGGCCCACCATGATTTCTGAGTCGAGTTCATTCATCTGGCAGCCGTAGGTGCGCAGAAAAAAAGTCTTTAAGGTTCGCATAAACTTTTTAAATCCTTTGCAAAAAAGCACGCATTAGAGGTATTATGACCCTTTCTTGGAAAAATTTTAAAGGCAAACATGCAAAAGCAGAAGAAAAATCAGTCTCTTCTCCTCAAAAAAGAAGAGGCGCTTGATGCGCGAAAGTGGCTCCTTTTGGATGCATCGGGAAAAACTCTGGGAAGATTTGCTTCTGAAGTGGCAAAAATCCTGCGCGGAAAGCACAAGACAGATTTTACTCCCCATGTCGATTGCGGCGACGGTGTCATCATCATCAATGCAGAAAAAATCGAAGTGACCGGAGCCAAAGAAGCACAAAAGATTTACCGCTACCACACAGGAGCGATGAGTGGTCTTCGCGAAGTTCCTTATCGTGTGATGAAAGAGAAAAAACCCGATTACATTTTGCGCAGCGCGATTAAAGGGATGATGCCCAAAACCCGTTTGACTGAAAGTCAGATGAAAAAATTAAGAATTTTCGCAGGAGAAAAACACGACATGGAAGCTCAGCAGCCAATCCGTGTCGAAATGTAAGGTAAAATGATGAAAGAACATATTGGAACAGGACGTCGCAAAACAGCTGTAGCTTCCGTAAGACTGCGCCCCGGTGCAGGCAAAGTGGATGTCAATGGACGTAAATTTGAAGACTATTTCATCGATGAAAGACAGCGTCGTCTAGTCACCTCTCCTCTAGAAAAAATTGGTTCTAAAGACCGTTATGATATTCTCATCCGCGTCAAAGGCGGAGGGATCGAAGGGCAAGCTGTCGCAACCCGTTTAGGCATTGCGCGCGCACTCGTTCTCGAAGATGAAACACGCCGTCATGATTTTAAAGTTGTTGGGTATTTGACGCGTGATCCGCGCAAACGCGAGCGTAAGAAATACGGTCTTGCCGGCGCAAGAAAACGCTTCCAATTCTCCAAGCGCTAAACGAAGATTTTACCACAGAGAAAACAGAATTAACACGATCGGCTTTGCCGGCACGATCGCTGCTAAAGCAGCGGCAGGATGAAGAATTTTATCGTGCCCGCTCCGAAGGAGCGGAGGACAGCCGCCGCGCAAGCGGCGATCGTGTTCATCCTGTTTCTCTTTGGTTTATTCTTGGAGTGCAGGGAAATGCTTGCTTACCCACTTGGCAAGGTTCAACTGAATTTTCTCATATTCTTCTGCACTCTCAACCGGCATCAATTTTCCCGGATCAATTTGGATGGGTTTAGCGCCCACAAAGGCAAAATTGATACTAAAACACTGTCTGGGATCTGTGAATCCTTTAGCCGTGCGCATGTGAAGCAATTTCGATAAGCTTACTAAATCTCTGTGCGCTTCTTCCTGCTTTCCTTCTTGCAACAGTCTAGAAATGCGGTCGGGAACAAGTTCCCCTTTTTCTTGCACGACAAAAGGAACGTGACTGAGATCCAGAAGATACGTGTTTCCAGAGACATGAAGCCACACTTCATCGTGCCGATCTGTCTCTGTAAAGTGCAGACACAAAAGCCCCGTCTCTTCGTGCAATTTTTCAAAAGCAAGTGTGTAACGCGCGCAGGTCTCTTGAAATTTCTGGATCCATTTCTGCTGCTTTTTTTCTGATGTGCACGACCAAAACAAGGGACCATTTTTGAGCCACTTTTTCTGTGGTTTGATGTGGCGGGCTTTAAAGAGTTTTAAGACGGTTTTTCCATCTTCGCTTGCAAAGGCGTACACCTGGGCTCCTTCACCCAAGAAGTAGAAGTGTTTTTGAGAAAAAGAAAAAGCGCCTTGATTTTCTAAATTCTTGGGAAATGCGTGCAGGAGATTTTTTTGAGAAAAAGCGCGGCTTTTTGCGTAGCCGAAAAACTGATAGGAAAAAAGCCCAAAAAGGCAAATAGCCAAAACAAAAATTTTCATGTATATTTTTTATGCAGGTATTCAATGAAGGCTTTTTCGGATAGAACGCTCCCCGTGACACGCTGAGCAAGCTCTTCTGCTGTGAATTCTTTTCCCCACTGGTGGATATTGGTGCGGAGCCAGGCGCGGATTTGAGAAAGATCCCCTTTTTCTACCCGTTCTTTCCATGTGGGGTGCTGCTTTTCAAAAGCGGCGAAAAACTGTGCGGCATACAAGGTTCCCAAGGTATAGGTTGGAAAGTAACCGATGCCCCCCATAGCCCAGTGGATATCTTGCAAACAACCTTCAGAGTCATTTGGGGGTGTGATCCCTAAAAGCTCGTGCATTTTGGCATTCCAGGCGTCGGGAATCTCTTTGACTTTCAAAGTCCCTTCGATGAGCTGGGATTCAAGTTCAAAGCGCAGGATGATGTGCAGGGGGTAAGTCACTTCGTCTGCTTCTGTCCGAATAAACGAAGGCTCTGTCCGGTTGATTGCCCGGTAAAAATGTTCAAGAGACACGGAAGAGAGCTTTTCGGGAAATTTTTTCTGCAGTTCGGGGAAAAAATGCTTCCAGAAGGCAAGGCTATGCCCGATGAGGGTTTCCCACATGCGCGACTGGCTCTCATCAATCCCCAAAGAAATGGGCTCACCCAGAGGGGAGCCAAAATGTTCTTCTTTCAAACCCTGATTGTACAATCCATGCCCCCCTTCGTGGATGACAGACAGGATATTGGACATTAAAGAAGTGGGGTGGATGCGGCTTGTCATGCGTGTGTCTTTGGGGTGAAGACCTATGCAGAAAGGGTGGTGTGAAAGATCCAGGCGACTTGTTTTGTCATCAAATCCCATGGCTTTGAGAAGTGTGTGAGAAAATTCCATCTGCTTGTCGTGGGGAAAATTCCCAAAAAGAAAATCCGCAGGCACGGGTTTTTTTGCGCATTTCTGCAGGAGATCTTTGAGCTGAGGCTTTAAGCGCGAAAAAAGCGCTCTGAGCTTCTGCCTTGTCATTTCAGGCTCATAGAGATCTAAAAGGGCATCGTATGGGTGTTCTTGAAATCCCAAAAAATCGGCCTTTTTTTTCAAAAGAGAAACAATTTTTTCAAGATGTGGGACAAAAAGCCGAAAACTCTTTTTTTCTTTTGCTTCCGCCCATACCTGCAGAGCTTGTGCTGTGGTCTTGGCAAATGTTTTCACAAAACTTTGAGGGAGTTTTGTCATTTTGATGTAATCGCGCCGCCACTCTTTTACTCCGCGCGCTTCTTGGGGAGTGAGGCTAGAATCTAAAAGAGCACCTGAGGAAAGATCGATGAGTTTTCCAAGGGCCTTAGAAAAGCTGCGCGAGGTGCGTTCTTTGTGGATTAAAGCGGCAACGAGCGCATTTTGCTCGGGCCTCACAGCAATGCCCTCCTGGGGCATGTAAGTCTCTTGATCCCATTCAAGCAGGCTTTGAATCGAAGACAGAAGAGCGGTTTTTTTGGAAATTTCGTGGAGTTTTGCGTAGTTGCTTTTCATATTGGCTCATGTTATACCAATCGTAGCAAATAACGTCGCATTTCAGCTGCGTGAAAGCTCGCTCAAATCGTCGACCGCTAGGCTTCGCAAGTTGATCCGTATTAATGCAATACG
>CAZLDZ010000005.1:0-19182 GCA_964558435.1 uncultured bacterium | reverse complement strand
GCTTTCACGTCAGTCCAAATGCCCAAAATTTTTGCGATTGGGCTCCGAGCGGGGGACATGCGCACGAAGTGGCTTGTCCCCGACATGTCTATGGAAGCATTATTTAATTTCTTACTTTTCTATTTTTTATACTAGATCTGCGTGGATGCTTAGGGAGGAGAGGGAGAAGTCAATGAGGGCGATCCAGGAGTGGAGCTCGCTGCGCTCATGTTTTTCTTGATGCTCTTTATGGAGTCCCGAAAGAATTTCCATGAATGGAATAGGAAGCCACTCTTCGCCGACGTGGGCTGCAAGATAATAACCGAGAGGGTGGTCGACAAAAGGGGGGAAGGTTGCAATTTTTTCAATGAGATGTTTGATCTTCGGGCCTAGATCGGGCCTCTCGCGTTCAAAGGATTCGATGTTTCGAAGATCTTCGAGAAGGCTCTTCCAAAATTCGGAGAACTGCTTTGAAAAATGGGAGTTCCTGCTCACATCTTCGCGGGAAAGCTGTTGAAGAAGCGTTTTAAAGCCCTGGAGATCATGAGCGATCTGTTTTAGATCAAAAAGCGCGGCTTGTAATTTTTCTTTTGAGGAAAAAAGAGACAAGAATTTTTTGCAAAATAGGCCAAGAATAGCAAAGAGCAAGCTGCGGGTCTCTTCTTCTCTTCGGTTCGGAGGGCGAAATTCCTCTTTTTCTTTGCGGTCCCCTTCAATACGTTGTGGAGGAGGTAGTGCCCAATCCTTTTCCTTATCGCGCTCTGTGCGTTCTACGCCATTCATAATTTAAAATTTACTTGATTAGTAAAAATTTTTAAAGTGGAAAAAGATTGAACATTCAACCCATTTCTTATAAAATTTTAGCCTTGTTTTACAAAAGATGGCCTGGTTATATGAAGGAAAAACTGGAGGTGTGATTTGGGCATTTTAAACCTCTTTAAATCCGCACCTTATCTCGAAGAGATCCAAGATGGGACCGTTGTAAAAGAACGCTATAAATATTGGCGGCTCAGGATTTTCTTGGGGATGTATGTCGGTTATGTTTTTTTCTACTTTTCTCGAAAGAGTTTCACGTTTGCAATGCCCGCTCTCATGCAAGATTTGGGCTTTGATAAGACCGATTTGGGGATCTTAGGGAGCATCCTTTCGATCACCTACGGGATGAGTAAGTTTCTAAGTGGGATTTTGGCAGATAAATCCAATCCACGCTACTTCATGGCGATTGGTTTGATTCTGACAGGGATTCTGAATATTTTCTTTGGGCTCTCTTCTTCCATTCTTTTTTTCGGGATTTTCTGGGGGCTTAACGGGTGGTTTCAGGGATGGGGTTCTCCTCCGTGTGCGCGTCTGTTAACGCATTGGTACTCGCAAACAGAAAGGGGTTCTTGGTGGGGCTTTTGGAACACCTCTCACGGCGTGGGTTGAGCTCTCATTCCCATTGTGGCCGCATTTTGTGCCCAGTATTGGGGCTGGCGCTATGCGATGCATGTTCCCGGAGTCCTTTGTATTCTTGCCGGTTTTTATGTGATCAACCGTTTGAGGGATACGCCGCAATCTTTAGGCCTTCCGACAATTGAAAAATTTAAGAATGATTATCCTTTAAAAAAAGAGGCGGATGAAACGGAGCTCACCTTAAAGGAAATTTTATTTAAGTATGTCTTCAAGAATCGCTACATTTGGCTGCTCGCGGTCTCCTATTTCTTTGTTTATATCATTAGGACAGCGATCAACGACTGGAGCGTTCTTTTTCTCGTTGAAACAAAAGGCTATTCTTTACTGACTGCAGGGACTTGTGCCTTCTGGTTTGAAATAGGCGGGGCATTTGGCAGCTTGGTTGCAGGGTTTGCCTCGGATCGGATCTTCCGTGGAAGAAGAGGGCCGATCAATGTCTTATTTAGCGTAGGGGTGATTTTTGCCGTCGCTGCGCTTTGGTTCTCTCCGCCAGCGACACCACTTCTCGATTTTGCCATTATGTTTATGATCGGTTTCTTAATTTTCGGGCCCCAAATGTTGATTGGGATGGCAGCTGTTGAGCTTTCGCATAAAAAAGCTGCCGGTTCTGCGACAGGGTTTGTCGGATGGGTCGCTTATTTGGGAGCCGCAACAGCAGGGTATCCTTTAGGAAAGTTGACCCAGGAGTTTGGCTGGTCAGGATTCTTCATTAGTTTAGGAGTATGTGGACTCATTTCTGTTGCTCTTCTTTCTCCGCTCTGGTCTCTAAAGACCAATCCGCGCTATCTTAAAGAAGACGCAGTAGCATCTGAAGGATAAGACAATCATGTGGATTCCCCTCCACGCTCACTCTCAGTATTCGATTTTAGATTCGACGATTGCTATTCCAAAACTTGTGGCCTATGCCAAGGCGCAAGGACATTCCGCGGTTTCCTTAACCGATTCGGGAAATCTTTTTGGAGCCGTTGAGTTTTTTAAAGCCTGTAAAGAAGCGGGGATCAAACCGATTTTGGGCTGTGAGCTATTTGTTGCTCCACAGAGTCGTTTTGATAAAAAACGGCTTCCAGGTTTTTCTTTTGGATATCCGATCCTTCTGATCGTGAAAAATAAAAAAGGGTATGAAAACTTATGCACGCTTTCATCTCTTGCTTACTTAGAAGGATTTTACTACGCACCGCGCATCGATCGAGAACTGCTCCTTCAACACAATGAGGGGCTGATCTGTCTTTCTGGTCCCCTGCAGAGTTATTTGGCTCAATTGGTTCTTCAAAAACAAGAAGATGAGCTATTGAAAGAGGTCTCTTGGTTTAAACAGCTCTTTAAAGAGGATTTTTTTCTAGAAATCCAAAGACACAGCATGAGTCAAGACGAGCAGGTGCAGGATGGCATGCAGGAGGAGAGCTGGGTCCTACAAAATTACATCACGTGGACCGAAGATCAAGAAAAGGTCATTTCCCGTTACAAAGAGCTCGCCAGAAGTGAGGGCATTTCTTTAGTCGCAACCAACGACACACATTATCTCGAGAGAAAAGATTGGAAAGCGCATGAAATTTTAATGAATATCCAATCCGGAGAGCCCTGTGAAATCTGGGAAAGAGATTCTCAAGGCAATCCTAAGAGAAGAATCAAAAATCCCAAAAGACAAACACTTGCATCCCATGCCCATGATTTTAAATCAACAAGCGCGATGCAGGCGCTTTTTTCCGATCTTCCCGAAGCGCTTGAAACCACTTTGCGCATTGCCGAAAAGTGTCAATTTGAGATGGATTTTAAGACAAAATATTACCCTGTTTTTGTCCCTCCAGAATTAGATGGAAAACACTATGCAAAGGAAGAATTTTTAAAAGAGCTCTGTCTACGGGGCATAAAAAAACGCTACGGACCTCTTGAGCTGAGCAAAGTGCAAGAAAAATACCCTGGAAGAGACCCGCTGGAAGTTGTGAAAGAAAGGCTCGACTACGAGCTTTCTATCATCATTCCCAAAGGGATGTGTGACTACCTTCTCATTGTGTGGGATTTTATTGCGTGGGCCAAAAAGCGGGGGATTCCCATGGGGCCTGGCAGAGGCTCTGGAGCCGGCTCCATTGTCTTATACTTAATCGAAGTCACCGATATCGAACCTTTGCGTTTCCATCTTTTCTTTGAGCGTTTCATTAATCCCGAGCGCCTCTCGTATCCCGATATTGACGTTGACATCTGCATGGATAGACGCGGAGAAGTCATCGATTATACGATCCAGAAATATGGGAAAGACAAAGTAGCCCAGATCATCACTTTTGGCACGATGAAAGCGAAAATGGCGATCAAAGATGTGGGAAGAGTTCTCAGCATTCCTCTTGCAAAGGTCAATGCCATTGCCAAGCTTGTGCCCGAAGACCCCAACATGACCCTCGATAAAGCATTCGAGCTGGATCCGGTTTTGCGCCAGCAGTATGCCCAAGATGAGGAAGTGCGCCTTTGTCTCGATCTGGCTAAAAGTCTTGAAGGGTCCGTGCGCAACACCGGGATTCATGCTGCCGGCTTGATTATTTCAGGGGATCCGATCATGGAACGCATCCCCGTGTGTACAGCAAAAGATGATGAGGTTGTCACGCAATTTTCTATGAAGCCTGTGGAAGCAGTTGGAATGCTTAAAATCGATTTCTTGGGATTAAAAACCCTGACTTCCATCAAACGCGCATGTGACGCTGTAAAAGCTCGCTACAATCAGGAGATCGATTGGGTAAATCTTTCCATGGATGATAAGAAGACTTTTGATCTTCTGAATCAGGGAAGAACACTCGGCATCTTCCAACTTGAATCTCCCGGCATGCAGGAGCTTGCCAAACAGCTCCATATCGATTGCTTTGAAGAAATCGTCGCCGTCAATGCACTCTACCGTCCAGGCCCGATGGAGATGATCCCCGCTTTTATTCAAAGAAAGCATGGCAAAGAAGAGATCGAAAATGACCACCCTTGGATGCAAGATATTCTCAAAGAAACGTATGGAATCATGGTCTACCAAGAACAGGTGATGCAAATCGCAAGTCGTCTTGCTGGTTACACGTTGGGAGAGGGCGATGTCTTAAGACGTGCCATGGGGAAAAAAGACAGAGAAGAAATGATGCGCCAAAGAGAAAAATTTAGACAAGGCGCTCTTAAAAATGGGATCGATGAGACCACATCCATGCGCATTTTCGACAAAGTCGAAAAATTTGCTTCCTACGGATTTAATAAATCGCATGCCGCTGCGTACGGATATTTGACCTATGTCACCGCCTTTTTAAAAGCCCATTTTCCAGGAGAGTGGATGGCAGCACTCATGACATCGGATCGCGATGATTTGTCTAAGGTCGCAAAAATTTTAGGTGAATGTCGGGCGATGGAGATTGCCATCCTTCCTCCTGACGTCAATGAATCGGGAAGTGAATTTGTCGCTCAAGACAAAGGCATCCGCTTTGCCATGGGTGCGATCAAAGGGATCGGCGAAGCTGTTGTCCTTGCCATCATCCAAGAAAGACAAGAAAAAGGACCGTTCAAATCTCTTGCCGACTTCTTTAAAAGAGTCGACACAAAGAAAGTAGGGAAAAAAAACGTAGAGTACCTCATTGAAGCCGGGTGCTTTGATTTTACAAGATGGAAGAGGGAAGCCCTTTTAAAAAGCGTCGATCCACTCTTTGCACAGGCAGCACGAGATCAGAGAGAAGCGGAAAAAGGTGTGATGAATCTCTTTTCCCTGATAGAAAAAGAAGAAGAGATCGAGCCTCCTGTCATTGAGACAGAAGATAAACAAAAAATTTTACGCAGGGAAAAAGAACTTTTGGGCTTTTATTTAACAGGACACCCTCTAGAGGAATACCAAACTCTCTTACAAGAGCTCTCATGCACGCCTTTGGGCCAATTTCATAAGCTCGATTCCGGATCCGTTGTGCGCGCTGCCTTCATTGTGGAGACCGTTGCCGTAAAAGTGGGGCAGAAAAATCAGAGAAAATTTGCCATTCTTACCATCAGTGATGGAGTCGAGCGCTTTGAGCTCCCCATTTGGGCAGATCTTTTTGAAGAGAAAAACGAAAGTCTGACAGAAAATCAAATCCTCTATGCAGTTTTAGTCATCGATCGCGATGAAGACCAGGTGCGGCTCCAATGCCGCTGGCTCGAGACACTTGCCAAAGTCGACAAAAACACTCAAGCTGCTTGCGATAATGCGTACGATAAGGCGAAAATGCAGCAAAAAAATACAGACCTACGACCAAAAACAACAAACACCCCTAAAAAAGTCGAAGTCAAAACAGTCCATCTCCATCTCGATGCCGATCAACTCAGGCTCAGCCATATTATCGAATTAAAAAAACTCCTCTCTAGCGCCCCTGGCAATTCCCCTGTGCGCATAGAATTTGTTGGACAACAAGGGCGTATTGCAGCTCTTGAAGTTGATCATGCACATGGTATAGAATACAGCACGCGACTGCAGGAAGAGATCCAAAAACTTCCTCCCGTCGTAGATATGAGGATTTCGTGAAATTTTTGATTCTTTTTTTAATGTGTTGTTCTGCTCTCCAAGCGACCTACGTTGTCGATCAGGGAAAACTTGTCGACCGCGAAGAGGTTGCGACCCTGTCCGTTCAAGAGCATTATAGTGCCGCCATGCAGGCTTTTCAGAAGAAAAAGTGGGATGAACTCATCAAACAGACCACCATCGTGACCAAAAATTTCCCCTCATCGCCTTTTGCTCAAGAAGCCCTCTATTATTTAGGCGTGGGCTACTTCCACAAAGAGGAGTATGAGCAAGCTAACGAGAAACTCTCGCACTATTTAAAAAAACAAGCCACCCCCAAACACTTTGAAGAGGCCATTGAGTTTAAATTTGCCATTGCCGAGAAGTTTCAAAAAGGGGCCAAAAAACACATTTTTGGCTGGAAAAATTTACCCAAATGGGTCCCGGCGCGCGAAGAGGCTTTGGCCATTTACGATGAAGTGATCATGGCCCTTCCCCATCACGAGCTCGGCGCCAAAGCCCTCTTTGGAAAAGCCGTTTTACTATTTAAAGATGACGACTACAAAGCCAGCATTGAAACGTACCAGATGTTGATCCGCAGATTTTCCAAACACGCCCTCGCTGTGCAGAGCTACGTTGGAATCGGAGAAGTTTATTTGGCTCAGTGCCAAAACCAGTACCCAGATCCCGATTTTCTCGATCTGTGCGAAATCAATTTACGCAAATTCAAACAAGATTTTCCGCAACACGAATCGATCCAACAAGCAGAAAAACTTTATAACACCATGCAAGAAGTGTATGCCGAAAATCTCTACACAACAGCGCAATTTTTTGAGAGAACAAAAAAACCACACGCAGCAATTATTTATTATAACAAAATCTTAAATAAATACCCGAATACTCAATATTCACAACTATCTCAAAAGCGTCTCGCGGTCTTGCAGCCGCCTGCGAGGTAAATGAAGAAATCGGGGACTATGTTGCATAAGTTTCCCTCTCTTTCGTGCCCGAGTCCGAGTCCGAGTCCGAGTTCCGATTCTGGATCATTTTTAAGACCGAAGAAAGAGTCGGAACTCGGACACGTCAAGACAAAGAATTACGCAATCTATCCCATTGTCCTGGTTTTGCTGTTGCTTGCTTCCTGTGGCTACAGATTCAGCCAGGAAGATGGCGTGCAAGAGCCCGCTCGTACAATTTCAGTTCCCTACGTGCAAGGCGACGGCGAGGGGTATTTGACCTCTGAGCTGATTCGCCAGCTGGCAGACTCAGGCTATTTTGAATATGTCCAAGGCGATGGCGAGCTCATTTTAAATGCGGTCATTGCAGCAGACACAAGTGAAAGAATTGGATTTCGCTATGATCGGCACGGCCCTCAAGCCAAAAAAAGACACCGTCTTGTTCCCACAGAAAATCGCAGAAGCATCGCTGTTGATATTTCCGTCATCCACGGGAAAACCCAAGAAGTTCTCCTTGACCCGATACGCGTGACAGCCGATGTCGATTACGATTACATCGACCCCAATTCACTACGCGAACTCATTTTTGTCGACACAGCGGGCGTGACGCAAAAAACCGTCGACTTCTCCCTCGGCCAGCTCGACTCCATCGAAGGGGGACAAGACGGATCGACACCCTACATCTACCGCCTCGTTTCCCAAAAAATCGTCGATGGGTTAATCCAAAAGAAACTATGAACTTCCCAGCAGAGACACAATATCTCCCTGACATGCTCACCTGGGTCAGGCAGCGCTGTAAAGAAGCCGAACTTTCACCCGATGACGCGCGCCGTACAGAAATTGCACTGGAAGAAGTGTTCATCAACATCATCACGTACGCTTATGTTGGCAAAAAAGGGAACCTCGCCATCACGTGCCGCATCGAGCCCCACACCCGCATCGAATTCACCGTGCAAGATCAAGGCCTACCCTTCAACCCCATCCTCCACAAACCCGCTCTCGATTACGATGCCGACCTTGACGAGCGCGAAGAAGGCGGCCTCGGCCTCTTCCTCACCCACGAATTCATGGACGACATGCACTACGAGCGTCAGACTCCCTTCAACATCTTAACTCTCATTAAGAAGTTAGATTAATCCGGGATACACATACCAGAATATTGAGGCTTAGAAGTGGTGCGTGCTTTTTCTTTTGCTTTTCCCTCTTTCTTTTCTTTTTTCTTACCCAGTTTTTTTCTTGTCGATGGAGGCAATGGTGGCTTCGGTGTCCATGACGTCGGAGAGGAAGTGCTGGAGCACTTTGAGGATATATTTGGGAGAATTGTAGACCCCGGTGGTGGAGAAGACGAGTTCGAGATGAGGAGATTTTGGTGTGTTCAAAAGTGCGATGTAGGTGAGTGTGGAGGGGGCGGTTTCTTCGGATTTGGGAACGATCCAGATGGCGAACTGCTCGTTGAAGAGGGTGATTTTATCGGGCGTTTCGACCACGTGGAAAAAATGGCTGATATTTTCTGGAGGGGGCTGCTCAAGGTAGGCGTTGCTGAGGAGGCCGAGCTCACTTAAGAGGCCCAAATTTACAGAAATCACGCCGTCAGGAACCCATTGTTTGAGGTTGCCGGAGAACTGCTGATAGGCTTCTTCCAACTTGGCTGGATTGATCATAGGTTTACCTTCCGTCCCTTGTCCTTAGTATAGGATTAAAAAATATTCTTGTCAATCGGACTTGCTTGCGCGTTTTTATGGGAAGGGCTATTCTGAACTAAAAAACATAAGGTATTAAAAATCATTATGATCCGCTTCATCTTTGTCTTTTTTGCACTGGTCTTTTGTCTTGCTCCCTATCCTGCTTTTTGTCAGAAGCTTAAGGCGCAGATTTCGGCTCCTTACGCGGTATTAATGAATGCGGAAACGGGGCAGATTTTATATGAAAAAAACCCCCATACCCCCCGATTTCCAGCGAGTACGACGAAAATTGCAACGGCTTGGTTTGCGCTTTCTAAAAAGACAGGTTTGGAGGAGGTTTACGTAGCCTCTCAAGAAGCCTTGGGTTGTGTGTCTGCGGAGGTGCGGCGTAGCAAGCACCCATCGTACCGTCTTGAGCATGGGGGGAGTCATATGGGGCTGAAGGGGGGAGAAAAACTCTCTTATCGCGATCTTTTATATGGGCTCATGCTCTCCTCAGGAAATGATGCGGCCAATGTGATTGCCGAGTTTGTTTCGGGAACTGTGCCTGCGTTCATGAAAGAGCTGAATGCCTTTTTAAAAGAAAATGGGTGCCACGAAACCCATTTTTCTAATCCGCATGGGCTGCATGCGCAAGATCACGTGACGTCAGCCCATGACCTAGCTGTGATGGCACGGCATGCCATGAAGAATCCCGTGCTGCGCGAAATTGTGAAAGCGCAAAGTTATGTCAAGGAAGCGACGAATAAACAAGAAAAAACGACTCTGGTGCAGCATAATGCCCTTTTAAAATCCGGAGGGGCTCATTACTATGCGAAGGCAACGGGGATTAAAACGGGCTACACACTAGCTGCTGGGCCCAATTTAGTGGCCTCTGCCAAAGATCCTAATAGGTCGTTGATTGCGGTGGTGCTCAATTGTGCTTCTGCCCATGAGAGATTTCGGGATGCGACGCTTCTTTTTGAAGCGGCTTTTAATGAAGCAAGGGTGCGGCGCACGCTTTTTGCGCGGGGTTTTGATCTTTTTTCACTCAAAGTCAAAGGTGCAAAAGCGCCTTTGGAAGCTTCTCTTCAAGAAGATGTCCACTATGAGTATTACCCATCGGAAGAGCCGGCTTTTAAAGCGGAGCTCAAATGGCATTTGCTCGAGCTTCCCATTCAAAAAGGTCAGCATGTGGGGGACATTGAAATCCGCGATGAAAAGACGGGAAATGTCTTACAAAAAGGGGCGATCCTTGCCAATCGTGCTGTAGACATGACGCTTGCGCATCGGGCGTTTTCCTTCATGAAAAAATTGGGGCAAGGCCCATTCTTCTTCTTTTTAGGTGCAACTCTATTGAGTGTTTCCTATTGGGTGATTTTGCGTAAGCGTGCGAAAAAGAACGAGAAAATCTCGTAAAGAAAGCTGCTCGGGGCGCAGCATGGCAAACGAGCCGAAATCTGCGTGGGGAAAAAGTTCTTTTAATGAGGTGCGCAGCATCTTGCGCCGTTTTTGAAACGCAGCACGGGTGAGGGCAAAAAAGTCTTTTTCTTCTTGCTCTGCAAGAGGGCTCTTTTTTGTTGTAAAACAGACAACAGCAGATTCAACCTTGGGCTTAGGAAAAAAGCAGGTCGGGGCAACGGTGAAGGCATACGCTACCTCAGCGTAAAACTGCGCAAAAACAGAAAGGCTTCCATATTCTTTTCCAACGCGTGCCACAATACGCTCGGCCACCTCTTTCTGCACCATGAAGGTAAGCGACGAGATGAGATGTTGTAGGGGAAGCAGAAGGGTAATGACAGGTGTGGTGATGTTGTAGGGAAGGTTAGAGAGAATTTTGGCCTTTTTGCCGGGAGGGAGTTGTTCTTGCAGGAATTTTTCAAGAGGAAACTCCAAAATATCCGCTTCAAAAACCGTCACACCCAATCTTTTTAAAGACTCGGCAAATTTATGGTCTTTTTCGATGGCAATCACGGTGCAGCCAAGGCCGACAAGCGCCTCGGTAAGCACGCCAGGGCCGGGACCAATTTCGACAACAAAATCGCCCTTTTCAATTTGGGCGCTTTTAAGGATTTTGCGGACGATATTGGCATCAATTAAGAAATTTTGAGACAACCCTTTTTTGGGTTTTGTGCCAAGTTCCTCGAGAAATTGTGTGAGAAAAGTGGGTGACGCTAGACTCATTTTAGCACGAAAGGTTGGAAGTCGTCGGCAAGAGTTTTTTCTTCGAAGCTGAATTTTCTGCGCAATCTTTTTAAATAGCTTGCTGTTTCCTTTTCTACAGCCTTTTCCATGAGTTGATCGTGCAAGGTATCTGCCATCTGCTCAAACGTGGGAGGCTCTTTTTTCACGTGGTCTTTGAGGTGAAAAAACCGGTATACCGTCGCCCCATCACGGCTTTTTTGTTTGGCGGGGTGGCTGATTTCTCCAGGCCGCAGGACGGAAAGGACCGCTTTATGCGCCTCGGAAAGGGCTTTCATCTGGACTTCTGTTGGAGGAGATAGGGTCATGCTCACTTCTTGTTCTTCTTGCGCATCTTGCAGGCGTGTATGGACAAGTTCTAGAGTGACATCGGGCTCTTTTAAGAGTTCTTGGGCTTTTTCAGTTAAGCGTGACGCTTTTTCTTCGCCTTGTGCGCGGATTGAAAAAACTTGGTAATTCCAAGTTTCTTCAGGGGGATTTTTCACGCAGTAGTCTTTAAAGGCGAGTTTCACATCTTGAGGGTTCACATTGAGGAGCGCTTTGGAGTTGACCCGGTACCAGTACATTTTTTGCACTAAAAGCTCGGTGTGGATCATCTCTTTGGCTTCTTCGTAAGTGATGCCGATTTTCTCTAGATTTGCCATGACGTTGGGGCCAAACTTTTGCATCAAGGTTTCCCGCACATCCCCCTCAGGGATTTTAAGTTCTGCTTGCTCGGCGTCTGCCAACATGAGCTCATTTTCGATGAGCTGTGCAAGAACATGGCGCCACTGGCCGCTGTAGAATTGAAAGCGCGCCATTTTGGATCCGGCATATTGGGGGTAATTTTGGTTGAGGAAGACATCCATTTTTTTCATGACATCGACCACAGAAATCGTCTTTTCATTGATGCGCGCAAGAATGACATTATTGACAGCGATTTCTCGAGGCTCCTCAAAAGCAGGAAGCGGAGGAGGTGCCTCTTCTTGAGAAAAAGCAAAAGTACAAAGGAATAGAAAGAATAAAAAGCCCATAAATGCACTATATCTTCTAGGCTTTTTTTCTAAAAGTTGCGGCAAAAAATCCATCCATTCCTCGTGTTTTAGGTAAGGTAAAAAAGGGTTCACAGTCAAGCGTAACCGGAAAATGACTTAAAAAATAATTTACTTGTTCTTGGTTTTCTTGAGGCAAGATACTACACGTTGCATAGGCAATTTTTCCATTTGGGGACAAAAATTCCAACGCTTTTGCAAAAATATCTCGCTGCTGCTCAACAAGTCTTTCTAGCATAGAAAGCTCAAATTTCCATTTCTGGTCAGGATTGCGCCTCAAAGTGCCTGTTCCCGAACAGGGGACGTCGACAAGAGTCCAATCCATGCGCTTGTGCAGTTTTTCTAACTGGGAATTTCCCTGAAGAAGAAACTGGGCGTTTTGGATCCCTGCACGCTTGCATCTTTTTTTGGCTTCGGCAAGGGCTCGGGGGCGGACATCATGCATAAAAATCTGGCCCCGGTTCTCTGTGCGTGCATGAAAGGCAAGAGTTTTTCCCCCTGAGCCTGCGCAATAATCCAGAATGAGATCGCCTGGTTTGACATGCATAGATTCTGAAACGAGCTGGCTCCCTTCGTCTTGGATTTCGAAAAGCCCTTCTTTAAATTCATCAAGAGCAAAAAAGTTGATTTTTTTCTCAAAGATGATGCCGGATGAAGAATAGGTGCACAAAGAAACGGCATAGTGTTCTTTCCACTTCTCGAATAGCTGAACTCTAGAAATTTTTGTGGTGTTGACGCGCACCGTTGTTGGTGCAGTTTCGTTACATGTTAAGCAGAGTGCTAAAGCTTTTTCCTCCCCGTACGCGTGGCAAAGAAGCTTAAAAAGCTCTTCGGGAAACGAAACGCGGATATGGGGTGGAATCTGTTGTTGTGCGGTGTAGTGCGCGGGATTAAAAGTCTGAAAAAAGGAGAGGCGCTCTTCAAAAGTTGTGCTTGGAGGCACTAAAGTGTCCAAAAGCATTTTCCACCGTGTCATCCCATAAATGGCTTCGCAAATCACGCGCCGATCTTTTGCCCCGGCAGATTTATGCGCGCGGAAGTAGCGTGAAAGAAATAGATCCAGGGGAAGTGGCTGATGCGGTAAATCGCTCAAGATGCGAAAAATATGATTTTTTTGAAAATATGTACTCATGCATAACCATTATAACGGAACCTGAGTTTCGGGTTTAGTTGTTCATGAGATTCAAGGAAATTTCGAGCGTATTTTTGCACTTTGGAGCCGAAGGCAATATCGGGACGTGCATCTTGCCGAGGCGAAAAGGCAAAAAGATGCCGAAAGAACTTGAATATCAGGCAAATAAATCCGAAACTCAGGTTGAAATGAGGTGATTATGTTGATCGCAACTCTTGGAAGAATTTGTGTAAGTATAATTTTTATTCTAGCTGGACTACAGAAAATCATCGATTGGCAGGGGACCGAGACCTATTTCGTCAATGCTCTGTTGGAGCTGCTCAATTTCTGCCAAGATTTTCCAAAAATTCAAGAATTTATTCGGTTATTTACCCCCTACACGACCGAACTTCTCATTGCGGGGATGCTTGTGGAGCTTTTAGGTGGGGCGCTTCTATTTTTGGGGCTCCAAGTGCGTCTTTCTGCGACACTTTTGGCTCTTTTTTTGATTCCGACGACTCTCATTTTCCATGAATTTTGGTTTTTATCGGGGCCAGAAAGAGAACTCCAAATGGCCATGTTCCTGAAAAATTTAGCGATTTTTGGGGGGCTTTTAAATATCGCGGTCTTTGGTAAAGGCAAACTGGCCGCACGAAAAAAAGGTGGAAGTGAGAAATAAATATTTATCACTACTTGCATTTTTGGGCAGCTTTGTTCTTGTAGGTTTGGGGCAACCGAGTTGGGTGCCATTACTTGCGCCTTTTGCTGCCGTGTGTGGGTTTGCGCTCTTTTGGTGGGGGCTCTCTCCATTCTCCTCAAAACTTGCCCGTTTTGGTTTGAGTTCTCTCTGGTTTACCTGTGTGCAGTTTATCCAGCTTTCGTGGATGACATCGATCGAATATCAGAGTGTCTACATTTTGATTTTCTATGTCTGGTTTGCCTCATGGCTAGGAGCGCAATTCGGCTTGCTTTCTCTTCTCATTCCCAAGCAAGGGCCGATGAATGGGCCAAGGCTTCTTGCTCTTGCCTCTTTTTGGACGCTATTTGAATGGTCCCGTTTTTACTTTTTAAGTGGGTTTTCTTGGAGCCCTGTGGGGCTTGCTCTCAGCGCGTATCTTCCGACACTGCAGATGGCAAGTCTTGGGGGTGTCCTAGGCCTTTCGTTTTGGGTCATGCTAGTGAACGGGGCATGCTATAATCTTTTATGCAGTCGCACATGGCGCACAAGTGTGCCGTTCATGGGGCTTGCCCTATTTCCTTATATTTTTGGCTATACTCATATTGCCTATCACACATGGAGTGGCTTCGCAGAAAAAAAAGAGCTTCGGGCTGCTCTGATTCAAACGGGACTTCTTCCTCCGCAAAAGTTGGTCTTGCCTCAGCGTCTGAATACATTTATTTCTCCGTGGGAGCAATGGAGACGTATCTTAAGCTTTTTAAAAGAAGCTAAGGGGAATCCCGTGCATTTTATCGTGCTTCCTGAAGTAGCCGTGCCCTTTCACTGCGACAAAGCCCTTTATGCGAGCGAGAGCGTCTCGCAGATTTTGGCAGATGAGCTGGGACCTGAGATTCTCACTAAACTCCCCCCTCTTCATGCTCCTTTTGCCGAGAAAAAAATGGTTGGAACCCAAGAAAAATGGATGGTTTCTAACAGCTATTGGGCTCAGGCAATTTCCAATTTTTTTCAGGCAGAACTAGTCATTGGACTTGAAGATGAGGAAAGAGAGACAAAAAAAAGCTATAATGCCGCTTTTCATTTCGTCCCGCAAGGAGCAGAAATACGCAGATACGAAAAACGGGTTTTGCTTCCTCTTGCTGAATACCTCCCTTTCAAATGGCTGGGAATGTTGGTTTCTAAATACGGGATTGGCGATTTTTTCACCCGTGGGACTGGACCTAAATTAATTCGAGGCAAAGTCCCTTTTGCCATTTCTATTTGTTATGAGGAGACTTTCCCGGAAATTGTCAGAGAAGGCAGGCTTGCGGGAGCGGAGCTTTTTGTCAATATTACGAATGATAACTGGTATCCCGATTCCAAACTGCCTCATCAACACTTTGATTTGGGACGCTTTCGCGCTGTTGAAAACGGAATCCCTCTTTTGCGCGCGTGCAATACTGGTGTGAGCGCTGTCATCGATAGCCTTGGGCGTCCACTTTGTCAGATGGAAGAGTTGGGACAGGAAAAAACGTGGCTTTCGGGCATCTTAATCGCCAATTTCCCCTTGTACCATTATAAAACTCTTTATACATATTGGGGGGACGGGGGAGTGGTGGGGCTTTCGTTGATCTTCATCGCTTCTTTTCTGCACCGCCGTAGAAAGAGTTTGCCGCAAAATTGAAAGGTCGGCTAAGGTCTCTCGAAACAAAATGAGGTGAAGTTTGTCAACGGTCCTTGTTGAGACGAAAAAACAAACTCATAAAAAAGCGCCCACTTCACAAACAACTTTAAAACGAAAAATCTCGATTTCGGGTATCGGCTTATTTAGTGGAGAAAAGACGAAAATTACCCTATGCCCAGCAGAAGCTGATACGGGAATTCTTTTTCAAAGAATGGATCTTTCTCATAAGCCTTTTTTCCCAGCCACTCTGGATTATGTCGAAGGAACGCCGCGCTGTACCGTTATCGGGACTCAAGGGGTGTTTGTGCAGACAGTGGAGCACCTACTTTCTGCGCTTTGTGCGTATGAAATCGACAACGCCCTTGTAGAGGTTTATGGATCTGAAATCCCCATTTTAGATGGAAGCGCACAAGGGTTTGTCCAGCTGATCGAAGAGGCTGGAGTTCTCCACTTGGGTGAAGAAAAAATTGTAGGAACGCTTGAGGCTCCTTTTTCTTGGTCAAAAGAAGGGACCCATCTGATCGCGTTGCCAAGCCAGGAATACCGCATCAGTTATACCTTGCATTACCCCCAGTCGGATCTTATTGGGACGCAATACTACACGACACAGATTGGACCCACATCTTTTAAACAAGAAATTGCGCCTGCCCGTACATTTTCTCTGTACGAAGAGGTGGCTCCTCTCATCGAAAAAGGTTTTATCAAGGGCGGAAGTCTTGAAAATGCGGTCCTTGTGAAAGACAATGGCGTTGCCAATCCCGGGGGGCTGCGCTTTAAGGATGAGATGGTGCGCCATAAAATTTTAGACCTAATCGGCGATCTGTCTTTGATCGGAATTCCCTTTTTAGCGCATATTATCGCTATAAGGTCAGGACATGCCGCAAACTGCGCCTTTGCAAAAGAACTTGCGCGCACAATTAAGCTGGAGAATGGATAAAATGGCTGCACCGATAACTTCTCAGCCAAGTGTGTTTGATGTGAAAAAAATTTCGCAGATTTTGCCGCACCGTTATCCCTTTTTACTTGTCGACCGTATCCTCGTGATGAATTTAGATGAAAACATCATCATCGGACAAAAAAATGTGACTGTGAATGAGCAATTTTTTCAGGGACATTTTCCCGGAGTTCCCATTATGCCTGGGGTTTTGATTTTGGAGGCTTTAGCCCAGACAGGAGGAATTCTCGTGCATCAAAAGGGTCAAACAGAGAAAATTGCCGTCCTCCTCAATATTAATAATGCAAAATTTAGAAGACCGGTAGTTCCCGGCGACACATTAATCCTCAATGTTCTAGCCCTTCATGTGAGTAATAAGGGAGGAAGGATCCAGGCAAAAGCTCTGGTCAATGATGTGCTTGCCGTAGAAGCAGAAATCGGATTTGCCCTTGTGGACAAGGAGCAGCTCTAACAAAACAAGAGAATGAACATGAGTAATATTCATCCTAGTGCAATCATCGAACCAGGCGCCCAAATTGGGAAAAACGTTACGGTCGAAGCATACGCGATCGTCAAAGGCACTGTGACACTCCACGACAATGTCGTCATTAAATCCCACGCCTACATCGATGGAAATACGACCATTGGCGAAGGTACAATCATTTGGCCTTCCGCGAGTATTGGCACAAAAACACAGGATCTCAAATTCCGGGGAGAAAAAACTTTTGTCAACATCGGAAAGCGCTGTGAGATCCGCGAATTTGCCACCATCAACTCCTCTTGCCAGGAAAATTCCGTAGTGAAAGTTGGAGATGATTGTCTAATCATGGCTTACTGCCACATCGCACACAACTGTGAGCTAGGGAATCGGGTCATCATGGCCAACAATGCGATGCTAGCCGGCCATGTCACCGTCGAGGACTTTGCGATCATCGGCGGAATGACTCCTGTACACCAATTTTCGCGCATAGGCTGTTATGCCATGGTTGGAGGCTTTAGTAGAATCACGCACGATGTTCCACCCTACACTTTGGGCGCAGGCGCGCCTTATCGTTTAGGTGGACTTAACCTTGTAGGGCTAAAACGCCATGGATTTTCCATCGATGTGCGCCGTGCGCTGACAAAAGCCTTTAAACTGGTCTACCGTTCAGGCCTGCGCCTTTCTGCTGCTCTTGAAATCATCAAAGATGAAGTCGAAATGAATCCTCATGTTGAGCATTGGGTCAATTTCTGCGCATCTTCTAAGCGTGGGTTGATTGGCCTTCATGGGATCCTCCACGGACCCCAAGAAGATTTTGCCGCCTACGAAGAGCTCCTCGAAGAAGAGCCTGTGAGTTGAATAACGTTGAAAATTGTTTTTTTTGGGACAAGCTCTTTTGCTGCCACCATTCTAGAATACTTGCTTCAACACTCTGTCAACATTGTCGCTGTGGTCACACGGCCCGACCGCCCCTTTGGACGGGCACAAAAAATTAAGCCTCCTCCTGTAAAAGAAGCGCTTCTGCGCCTCCGTCCCGATCTTCCCCTCTTGCAACCTGAAAAAGCCTCGACACCTGCTTTCGCAGAAACTCTTGCTTCTTTTGCTCCTGATCTCTTTGTCGTGGTTGCGTATGGCGAAATCTTAAAGCAAAATATTCTCGACATCCCCAAAAAAGGGTGCATCAATGTGCACGCAAGCCTTCTTCCGAAATACCGAGGAGCTGCCCCCATCCAGCGCTGCCTCTGGGATGGGTGCAAAGAAACAGGTGTGACCATCATGGAAATGGTGCTCGAAATGGACGCAGGAGACATGCTAGCACAAGCTAAAATGGATATTTCTGACAATATGACACGCGGCGGGCTCGAGCAGAAACTCCAAGAGCTTGCCTGCCCCCTCCTGCTCGAAGTGATCAAAAACATTGAGCGTGGAAGTGTACAAAAAATTTCTCAAAATCCCCAACTCGTCATATTTGCTCCAAAAATCCCTGTACAAGAAGAAAAAATTTCTTGGCATGAGCCCGCTCAAAGAATTCATAACCAGATCCGCGCCCTTTCTCCCCAGCCAGGTGCCTGGTGTCAAATAAAAATCCAAGATGTGGCAAAACGCCTGAAAATCAAGCGAAGTCAAGTCGTCCACCAGAGTGGGGAGCCTGGAGCCATTCTCTCCTCACACAATGAACTCGTGGTTGCGTGCGGACAAGAAGCCTTACAGCTAATCGAGGTGCAACTCGAAGGAAAAAAATCTCTTTCAATTCAAGAATTTTTACGAGGAATGAATTCTAAATTTGAGTTTATTCCATAAATACTAAAAATTAGATTATTTCTACGAATTTCTTCAAATAATCACCTTTACGGAATTGCCTAAACTCCTTATGCTATTTGCGCATTAATAGGAGGATCGATCAATGACACAAACGCTTAGTGCAATAAAAGACGTAGGCGACTGGTTTGTAAGAGAAGCTGCGAATTACGGCTCTTCATCTTTTTCTGGGGCAAACAATCTATTTTTGAAACCTGCTTACATGACTCTAGATTGGCACAAGGAACTGGGTGGGACGTGGACCTCTCAAGAGCAGAATATTCATTGGGGAGCCAAAACCTTTAAGAACCTAACTGGGTGTTTCAAACTCCCATCAAAGACTCTTGCGGCCGTAGATTCTTTGGGTACCCTTTATGAGCAAGGAAGTATTGATGCAATGAGCGATGCTTTTTTTGATGTGCTGGGTGTCGTTCCAGAAGCAGCTGACGGGATGTCTGCGCTGGATGCTTTGGGCGCTGTTGATTTTAGCAAAAACCAACTGTGGTACGCCGACAAACTCAATTTAGTGTCCCTTTTCTTTTCCATGAGTCGGGAGATTTACAGAGATTTCAGCAAGCTCGCGCTGGCAAGTGATACTGCAGTGCAAAATATGACCACCCAGCCAAACAATTGGGAAGAAAGACAACGAGCTTGTTTCATATTCGCTGTCCTTACGCTCATCCAACTGGCCATTGCCGTTTCTTATGTTGCGCTTTCTGTCTTTGCCCTTAACCCCGTCCTGTAGGTTTTTTTTTTTTTTTTTGT
>CAZLDZ010000004.1:5217-19969 GCA_964558435.1 uncultured bacterium | reverse complement strand
TGGAGGTTGAGGCCTTGCAGCACTTGTTCCGCGCTTTTCAGCATCTCTTCAAAAACCTTTTCTCCTTGCTCAGGCGTCGTGAAGGCAAACATTTCCACTTTGTTAAATTGGTGCATGCGGATCAAGCCCCGTTCTTGTGAGCCCGCAGCGCCTGCTTCCCTGCGGAAACAGGGGGTGTACGCACAGTATTTTTTGGGAAGCTCCTCTTCTTTAAAAATCTCATCGTAGTGAAGACCGTTCAGCGCCACTTCCGCAGTAGGGATCAAGTAAAGATTGTAGTGCTCATCCTGCAGCCTAAAAAGTTGGCTCTCAAACTTCGGAAGCTGCCCTGAGCCGAACATGATTTCCGGCTTCACAAGATGCGGCGGCATCACCATCTGAAACCCATTTTCCTGCTGGACATCCAGCATGAAATTTAACAAGGCCCACTCAAGACGTGCGCCTAAATGCGTGTAGCAGGGCCACCCACTTCCTGAAGTCTTTGCCGCCCGCTTAAAGTCGAAAAGGTGCAACCTCTCATTGAGCTCCACATGGTTTTTAAACGGAAAATCAAACTGCGGCTTTTCCAAGAAAGTCTTAATGCACACATTGTCTTGAGGGTTTAAAGAGACTTTCGCCTCATCCACAGGCACGTTGGGAATGCAGGCCAGTTTGTGGGTAAATTCGGCCTCAATGCGCACAAGCTCGGCGTCAAGCGCACTAATTTTTGCCCCCAAGCCCCCCACTTCTTCCATCAAAGAAGAAGCATCTTCTTTTTTGCGCTTCTTTTCCCCAATTTCCTGCGAAAGATGGTTGCGCCGCGCCTTGATTTCCTCCACCTCAGTCTTCAAAGAACGGATCTTTTCATCGAGCGCAAGCAGGGGAGCAAGCTCAATCGACGGGTCCTTCGTCTTGAGCTTTTTTTCATAAAAAGCCGGATCTTTGCGCACAAGCTTAATGTCGAGCATGATTATGGATGAATATAGAAATCGAGGGCGAGATTGTCAAGAAAAAGCCTTGGGGTGTTGGCCCCAAGGCAAGAAGAGGTTAATGCGCTACAACCAAAAGTTTTAATCGATAGAAGAAGGCATGCTGGGGATAGGCTGACCTGCTTTGAAACGCTTAGCAGCGTCACCAAAGACAGCAGGGGTTAAACCCATGACATAAGCAACTTGTTTTTCCGTCCAGCCACCCTTCAAATGTTCACCATTTTTCGATTCTGCTTGAGTGACCAATTCGCGGATTCTTCGTTCTAAGTCTGTAATTTGCTTTGCTTGCTCTTCAATCGTCGCTTTTTGTGCCGCTGCTTTACCAATTTCTTTCTCTTTATTTACCAGCTCTTGTCTTAGAGAAGCAGCTGTTCCCATATGTTCTGTCACTCTTTTTTCAAGTTGCCGTATGGTTCCTTGATCAGTTCCATGCTGTGCATTCAGCCTTTGATTCTCGCTTTGTGTTTTTGCAGCTTGTTGCTTGAGAGATTCGAAGGTTTTGGCAATGTCAGCCACGTCTTGTTGACCTCCTGCTAGCACTTTCAGTTGTGCAAGTGTAGCCGCATGTTGCACCTCTTTTTCTCGGAGTGCTCTTTCAGTTTCTTTCAGGTCTCTTATTTGAGTTTTATAAGCGTCAGCCGCGGCCTCAATTTGCAATTGCGTTTGCTTTTTTGTAGATTCAAGTTCCGTAGTTTTCATCGAAAAGTCCTGCTCAAGTTTTGCAAGTGCTTTCTTCGTATCATTTAGCTCAGCTGTTGTTTTGGCCAGGTCTTGTTGATGTTTTTCGGCTTGTTCTACCAGACGTTGTGCCTGATCAGCACCTTCTATTGTTGCTTGGGCCTCTTCAACAGCCTCTTTTCTCTGAGCTTCAATTGTTGTTTCTAGCTGGGCAACTTGCTGTTTAAGTGTATCAACTTGACTGCTCTTGTGTGTTAGTTCCTCTTGCGCCTTGCCAAGAGTAGCTTCTGCAGCTTTTTTTTCTTGCTGCAATTTCGTCTTATGAAGTTCCTTTTGGCGCTCAATTAACTGGGTCAGTTCAGTTACCTTGCTTTGCAGATCGGCATGTGCTTTATTAAGTGCTTCCTGATGAGCTTTTTTTGTCTCGATTAGTTGTTCAGTTATAGCGTCATAACTTTGCTGAAGCTTGCTCATCGTTTGTCTTGCAGCATCGAGGGTTTTGTTTGTAGCCTCTAATTCTCTGGTTGCCTCATTGAATTTTTTTTCCAGAGCATTAAATCGCTGTTGTAGTGCTTCGAGTTCCTGTATTTTTAAGTCTAAGGTGAGTTCAGACTGGTGTTTCTGTTTAGCAAGATCACTTATTGCAGTGTCACGCGCGGTTTCTGCTTCTCGTAAATCTTTGCCCAACTCTGTAAGTTGCTGGAGAACTTGTTGTTGACCGGTTGCGCCTCCTACCTGAGCAAGTGTTGTTTGTAATGCCTGCTTTTCTTTTCTAACCTGTTTTAATGCTGCCTCTTTAACTTGAACAGTTTCAGTTAGTGTCTTTACTTGTTCCTCAGCCTCCGCTTGCGCTTTTTTCAAATCTTTTTCAGCTTGTACGCGTGCTTTAGTTACATCTTCGACTTCTTTCTGAAGAGCTGTCACGTCTTGTTGAGCTGTGTTGTGGGCCTCTCGTGCCTGCTCGGCTGCTTTCTGGTGTGTTGCAGCTTGCTGTAGCAACTTTGTAATTTCTGCTTCTAACGGTTTCGTTGCCTGAGCGCTTGCGGCTTTTTCATGTGCAACCTGGTTTTCTAATCCCTTTACTTGTTCACCCATTTTTGCTTGTGTTTCTACCAGAACACGTTCAGCTTGTACGCGGGCATGGTCTGCAGTTTGGACGTTTTGTTTCAATTGAGCAACTTCTGCGTGCGCAGCAGCAAGGGCAGCCGGCGCGGCTTGTGGGGCAGGAGCAGGGGGGGCAAGAATCAGGGGTCTAGTCTCTTCAACGACACCCAATCTGATCCATTCGGCATGGCAGCAGATTAAGGGGTAAAGTCCTACAAGGGATACGGCAAAGACAATAGAGCCAAAGAATACAATGGCGTAGGCGGCGCCCTTTACAACGAAATTTCTGTCGGCCGCTGTCCAGCCACGCAGTGTGGATACGAGTCCCGTGCAATAATTGGGGGCACCGGGAACTAAAATAATCTGTTGTGCGTTACTTGGGCTCACACCTAATGATGCTGCTGACATAAAGACTCCTTGTCGTTAAAGTAGGTTCAGGTGGTAGGAAATTATAGAAAAGATGTGATTAATCCGCAAGGATGGAAATTTTTAAGATTGTGCAGGTTTTAGTTTTGTGGCTTGAAGTTGGAGTTTAAGCCTTTCATTTTCTGCTGCAGCTTCTTGATAACGGTTTTGGGCACTCTTTAGCTGACATTCTGTGTGATGTAGATCATCTTCTACCCGTTTAAGGTTTGCAGCTTGCTCTTGTATAAGTTTAGCCAGGGATTCAGGATTGTCGACACCTGATTTTTTAAAATCAGGCGGCAGCATGTTCTCCACGTTAAGTAACAAATGTGCGAGTGCAAGTTCATTGGCCTTTTTTCTTAGTTGTATGACCAGCTCTGCAGCAGGAGTTCCTGTTTGTAAGAGAGCTTCGTTTTCTTTTGCCAAATCTTGGACTTTGCCTGCCATTCGGGTATTTGTTGCAACCAAACTTGTTTGCGTTTTTTTTGCTTGTTCTATTTCAGCTTGAAGTGTAGCAACCTTGCTTGCTTCAGTGCGTGCTGTTTGTAATTCTTTTTGTGCTGACTCAAGTTCACTCGAGGCTTTTGTATTTTGTTCATTTGCTTGCTGAAGTTGCTGTTCAAGCTGTGCCTTTTCTTGCAACTGCGGGTTCAGCTGCTCTGCGCAGGTTTGTGCGCCCCACTCATTGGCAAGCACCATGAAAGGATAAAGGCCTACGATTGTAAAAAAGCTGATAGCAAGAGCTGCGATGATGAGGGCCCATGCGAGCATGGCACCTAGACAGCCTGAGTCCTCAAGTGCACGCATGTTGCTCACAATGCTGTAAGCGCAAGTCTGTTCACGTGGAATGATGGCAAGGTCAGGTGTCATGGAGAGATTTCCGTTGATTGAATCAAGATCCCTCCCGCGCTATCCGCGGGAGGGTGGGTTGTGGGTTAGGTGGCGTTGGTTTTTTCGTCTGTTTTTTTAGCAGGAGCAGGACGATCAGGAGCAGGAGAGGCATGACTTATTATTGCAGAAAGTCTACCGTTAAGGTCAGTTACTTTGCCTTGTTCGGCTGTTAACTCTGCAATGAGCCCATTATTGGTCGCTTGAGCTTCACTGAGTTCCTTCGTGGCCTGTGCCCATTTCACTGTAAGGTCTGTCACTTTGCTTGAAACTTGTGTTGCTGCTGCTTCATATCCCAGCTTCTGTTGTAGCATTTGTTGATTCACTTTGTCTAACGCATCTTGTAACCCTTGTCCTGGTTGCTTTAATTCGGCGGCAGGGGCGGGTAACTGTGCGAGAACAGCCTTTTCAGTGTCTCTTGTCGCGATTTCTGCAGAGAAATACCAAGAAAGCACGGGAATGAAAGCAATAACGAAGGCAAGTACTTTTGCAATTAGATTGAAAAAAAGATTTGAATCTCTCATGCATTCATAGCCATCTACAAGTTTGCTCACAATAACAATGGGGGGTACGAGACGGTTGGCTGGTAATGCTTGTGCTTGTGCTGCCATAAAAAAACTCCTTTATGTTGTTTAGGGTTTGGTTCCAAAAATCGAAAAGGGATTACAGCACAGGATAATCTTTACTAGCAAGTCATAAACATTTTTATTAATTCTAAAAAAACCCGTAGACTTGGAGTTTGCCGATCTGGTAACCTGAGACCTGCTCACAACTTTAAAAAATTATTTACTTTATGACAGCAAAAACTCTAAGCCTGCCCAAAGCACAAAACCCGCTCATTTTACGCTACCACCGTTTGATGGATGCGTTTGCCAAATCGGATGATGAACGGGATTTTTATCTAGATCGAGTGGAGGGGTTTCTCTTTTTTGTGGATCTGGACAAGGGGACGGAGGAGTTAGATGAGCTTGAAAAGGAGTTTTTAAGAAGCGCAAGCCGCTTTGCGCTGGTCCCTAAAATGACTTTTTACGAGACAAAGAAGTTCATGGAAGGGTTTGTGAATGAAAAGGTTTACGATATCGACACCAAGGAAAAACTTTTAGATATCATCCAGTCGAAAGAAGCGCGGGAAAACTTCTTGGAATTCATCTACGACCACCTTTCCGAATTGGAAAAGTGGCAGCAGTATTATCTTGAGCGTTCGCGTATCCGGATCATTGAGTGGTTGCGCAGTCAAGAGATCCAATTTGTCTTTGAAGAGGATCTGGATCTTCCCTCTTCCGTGATCGAAAAATTAAAAAAGTATCTTTTTGATGCCAAAGCTTCTAAAGATGTCAATGCGGCGCGCGAGGTGCTTTTTGCCAAGGCTAAAACTTACTATTCTAATGAAGCGCTGAACCCGCGCCCCAAGCGCGGAAGACCGCCCAAGCAGGTGGCCAAAGTGGAGGTGGAACAGCATCTGACGGCCGACATGTACACGACAGTTCCTCAGGCTGTGCGCCTTTTCCTCTTTGTGCCTGACATCACAAATGCCTCTGCTGTCACCTTCTCAGCACGCTACGACAACGAAGCGCAGCTTCTGGCAAGCTTGCGTGGAAGCTCGCGTGTTAAAGTGGATGCGAAGATGCAAGCCCTTTCTGAAAGATTGGAATCTTTACGGCACCTTTCGCTTAAACTTGCCGACATTCATGATATTCCCGGAATTGAGCGCGAAGAGAAGATGATCAAAGCGATTAAACAGGATGTTGAAGAGCTTCCCCAAGTATTTGAAGAAGGAGAGGAGGCCCCTGAGAAAAAGCGCAAGCTGCTGGATGTTGTGAAGGGCTTTTTGCCTGCCAAACGGGAAAAAATGGCGAAGACAGCAACTCCTCAGGTAGCGAAGAAAAAAACGATCAAGACGGTCACGCCCATTCAATCCAAGAAAGGAAAAAAGAAATAAAAGATGCAGAGCAGTCCTTTACTCGATGATCTTCCTTTAACAGGAAAAGAAAAGTGCTTGAAAGTCTTCGACGCGATGCAACTTACGCGCGCGCTCGATGACAAAATGAACAAGCTCGTGCGGCAAAATAAAGGGGGAACATTCCACCTTTCTGTAGCAGGGCATGAGATGGTGGGTGTTGTTGCAGCGCTTTCTCTCGTTCCAGGAAAAGACTGGGGGCTTCCCTATTACCGCGATCGCGCGTTTGCAGTCGGGCTTGGCTGCTCACCCAAAGATCTCATTGCAGCATTTTTAGCACGCGATATTCCGCACCACTCAGGTGGGCGCATGATGCCCGAGCATTTTTCCCACCGTGGCTTGCACATCCCTTGCCAATCTAGCGTTGTAGGGTCGCAATTTCTCCAAGCAGTCGGAGTGGCCAAAGGGATCCAGCTCGCAGGACGCGATGAAGTTGTCTACGTCTCTGCAGGAGACGGCGCCACATCTCAGGGAGATTTTCACGAAGCGCTGAATTTTTCCTGCCTTCACAAACTCGGCGTTCTTTTTGTGATTCAAGATAATGACTGGGCCATTTCTGTCCCAAAATCTGAGCAGACAGCAGGCGGCACCATTACCAAGATGGCGCAAGGCTACGAAGGGCTTTCAGTTTTTGATGTTGACGGATGTCATTTTGAAGAGCTGACGCAAGCTTTTTCAGTCGCCGTTGCAAAAGCCCGTGCCCAAGAGGGCCCCAGCTTGATCGTCGCCAAGGTCCCACGTCTGGGGCCCCACTCGAGCAGTGACGATCCCACCAAGTACAAAGATGCAGAGTGCGTGCTACAAGAAAAAGCAAAAGACCCTCTTCCGCGCTTTTCGGCGTGGCTCCAAGAAATGGGACTTGCAACTGCTGAAGAGCTCCAAGAAAGACGCGCGCACATCGAAGCACAAGTAGAAAGCGCCGCAAAAGCCGCAGAAGAAATTCCCTTCCCGAAACCAGAGTCTGCCCATACTAAAGTTTTTAAGGATGCTCCGACCATTCAAGAGAAAGAAAGTAAAGCAGGCGACGCTGTCGTGATCGTCGATGCCCTCAACCATGCACTTGATGAAGAGATGGCGCGCGATCCGCAGATTGTCGTGTTTGGACAAGATGTCGCGCACGGAAAAGGGGGCGTTTTTGGCATCACGCGCACTCTGACCGCAAAATACGGCAAAGAGCGCTGTTTCAACACACCCCTTGCAGAATCGACCATCGTCGCGCTTGCGCTCGGCATATCCCTTGTTCCTGGCTTCAAACCTGTCGCAGAAATCCAGTTTGCCGATTACCTGTGGACAGGCATCAACCAGCTTTTCAATGAACTGGCAAGCTACCATTTCCGCTCAAACGGTGAATGGAATCTTCCCCTCGTCATCCGCATGCCCTGTGGCGGCTACATCCAAGGCGGCCCCTACCATTCGCAGAGCATCGAAGCATTCCTCGCCCACTGCCCCGGCTTAAAAGTCGTCATCCCCCGCAACAGCGCCGATGCCAAACGCCTCCTCAAAGCCGCAATCCGCGATCCCAACCCCGTCATCTTCCTCGAACACAAAGCCCTCTACCGCCAGCGCGTCTTCTGTGCACAACCCGAGCCCGCAGCAGATGAACTCCTCCCCCTCGGCAAAGCCAAAGTCGTCCGAGAAGGCACCCACGTCACCCTTGTCGCTTGGGGCATGACCGTCGTCATGGGAAATGAAGCAGCAGTTACCCTCGCCAAAGAAGGCATCTCCATCGAACTCATCGACCTGCGCACCATCGTACCCTGCGACATCGACACCATCCTCGCCTCCGTCAAAAAAACAGGCAAACTCCTGATCGCCCACGAAGCATGCCGCACCGCCGGCTTCGGCGCCGAGATCGCCGCCCAAATCGCCGAGCGCGGCTTCACCCACCTCGACGCCCCCATCGCCCGCCTCACCGCCCAAGACTGCCCCGTCCCTTACTGCAAAGACCTCGAAAACGCCGTCCTACCCCAAGTCGCCGACCTCGAGCGCGAGCTCCGCAGGCTCGCCGAGTTTTAAGAGACTGTCCACAAACTCGGCCTTTAGGAATTTGAGGAGCTTTTCGATGAGACTTCACAAGGACTTTAGTCCGTGCGAACGACGCAAGCCATGTGTAAGCACATGGCTGAGGAGATCGATGTGAAAGATCGCGAAAAGCTCCTCAAATTCCTAAAGGCCGAGTTTGTGGACAGTCTCTAAGAGAAGCAAATTCCTTTCATCTGATTCTTGATTTTGCCGACAAAGAAGCAGACTCTTTTTGCCTGATGTCAATCTTTCCTTGGCACAAGGAAAAATTCATGACTAACTTTCCTTCGCCGAAGGAAAGTATCGCCTCAACCTTTCCTTGATTCAGGGAAAGATTAATCACCAGCTTTCCTTCCGCGAAGGAAAATAAGCCGGTTTATCATAGAGAAAACAAGATATGCAGGATTAGTTATGCAGCGCGCCGTCTGCGCCCGCGGCGGATCATTTTGCGCGTGACGCCCAACGTCGCAGTTTCATCTTGCGCATGCAAGCTTCCCTCTTCGTGATCAAGACCCTGTGCACGTTTTTTCAAAACAGGTCGCTCTTGCTGCTTATTCTTCTTAGACAAATTGTCCTCGTATTTGATGCCTTACCCATACGTCTTTTTTCTAGACTAGGTCAATAAAAAATAATAAGTTCATCACCGCACTTGGTAAAAGGCGTGAGAAAATTCTGACGGAACAAAACAGTTTCCTTCAAAGATTTTTTTCCAAGAAGTTGGAATAGGATATTCTTTAAAAGGATAGTGGATTTCATCAAAAGGAATTACCGTATCGGTCCAGCATTTGAAATAGAAAAGAGATGCGAGTCTATCCGCTTGCCTAAAGAAAAACTGCACCACATCACGTTTCATTTCATGAAGACAATCAATTGCAAGAAAAAGATCAACAGAATTGTCTGGTAACATCTTCATTTGATCTGGTGTAAGAAATAAAAGAGTCGCAGACTGAAATTCTTCCTGAATTTCCTCAAAACTCTGAAAAGGACGAAATCGAAAGATTTTACGCTGTGGAAAAATAGAAGAAAGATAAGTCTGAGATAAATAGAGAGCTGGAGGAATATCAACGACGATGTATTTTACATTGGGTAGAAATTGCAAGAAGCAATGTGCGGTCCTTCCTGAGCCGGCGCCAACCTCCAAAATTGAAGACACATGCGCTATTCCGTAGTTCAATTCCAAAGAAAGGTATTCTAAAAGAGAGTTTAAGATGTCTTGCGAAATCATCTTTCCCTGAATTGCAATGGATGGTGTATTGCCAAGAATCGGCTCATCCAATTTTTCTAAATAGGGTTTTGCTCCATTTTTCATGAGAAAGTGATAAAGCATTGCCGTTGTTTTGTTATATTGGATCGATTGTTCATGTGTGAATAGATCGTGTTTTTTTTCTATTTGTTCCAGTGGAAGAGTTTGAAGAAAATCTGTTCCATGGAAAAACAAATTTCTTGAGTACACATGATCAGAGTTCACTAGCCATGTGAAGTAGTTACATGCGACGGTTTGTTTAAAATTTTCAAACCCCTGATTCGCTATTTGCTCGATGTTCTTTTTGTTAAGAAAGAGCCAGAATTTTGAACAATCATTGATCAATGCACTTGAAACATAGTGATCTTCCATTTCTCTTAGCGCGGGAGGGATTGACGAGACTTTTCTAAACTCTGTCCACCAATTCTGGAATTGCTCTACATTGATCTCTTCAGATCTCAGAGAGCTTGCGCTCAACAAACAAAAAACAAAAAAAACGAAAATTTTTTTCATGGTGCTTCCTTAAAGGGGATTATTTTACTTTTTTCTTTGCTGATCAAATATTGAGGCCGTTGCGTAAATAGCTGCGGATAAGGTTCTTCTTGCCGTTAGCTACTCGATTCTATAAATTTTTTGTTACAACACAAAAAAATGTAGGATCAAAAATGACTAATCAGACCAAGACAAAATACCGTATCCGCAACTGGGCAGAGTATAACAGAGCTTTGGTAAATCGGGGAAGTCTTACGATTTGGTTTGAAGACGCAGCCCCCAAATGGTACGAGAAAAAACGTTCAGGGAAAAAAGGGCGGCCAAGAACTTATTCTGACGAGGCTATTTTGTGTGCCCTTGTCCTTAGAGCTGTTTACCATCTTCCACTTCGTGGGTTGCAAGGTTTTTTGCGATGGATTTTCCAAGTAATGCGCCTTGCATTGCCGGTGCCATGCTACACGCGTATTTGCCGCAGAGCTGCACAGATTGGACAGGAAGTGAAAAATCTGACAACAAAACGTCCGACAGACATAGTTTTTGACTCAACAGGAGTCAAAGTCTACGGCGAAGGAGAATGGAAAGTTCGTCAGCACGGCAAGAGCAAGAGACGCACATGGAGAAAAGTGCATTTTGCCATATGTCCCAATTCTCACGAGATTGTGCTGAGTGAGCTTACTAATAGTCGAGTAACCGATGCAAAAGTGGGGCAGCGTATGGTTGAAAAGCTGCCAAAGAGCATAAAGAGAGCTTACGGTGATGGAGCTTATGACCGGGAGCCGTTTTATGCTGAGCTCAATGTACGTGGTATGGAAGCAATAATCCCGCCGCGGAGAGGCGGGAGATTACGAGACCTGAATAAAACACCGTGGATGATAGATAGGAATAAAGCCCTAAGGGCAATAGTTGGAATGGGCAATGATGATGAAGCAAGGAAGTTGTGGAAAATTTTGTCTGGGTATCATAGACGTTCGTTGGGGGAAACTGCAATGTTTCGACTCAAGAAGCTCTTTGGTGGCGACTTTTACTCTCGGGAACTTAGATGTCAGAAAGCAGAGTTGTATGCCAAATCGATCGCGCTCAACAAAATGACCAAGTTAGGAATGCCGCAAGGAGAATGGGTGATAGCTTAGGCTGCAACTTCAGAGAAATCTCTTATGTTTGAAAAATCATTTACGCAACAAGCCACGCTGCACGATCTTTTTCTGTTCATCAAACATGAATAAAAATGCTGCAATCCTTTGCTCTAAAAGGATATAACAATTATATTGAGAATCAAGCTTAAAAAAAGGTTCCTTTTCGATCCATTTTTTTCCAAGTGATTGATTAAGAAAATTCAATGAGGAGATCCTATGAAATTTTCAATCTTGCTGCCGACAAGAAATCGACTTGATTATCTTAAGCATGCAATAAGCTCAGTTAGAAATCAGAGTTATGAAAATTGGGAACTTATTATTTCTGACAACGCTTCTCATGAACCCATTGAAGACTATATTTCATCTCTGAATGACTCGAGAATTAAATATAGCCGAAGTAATGAGGTTCTTTCAGTAACAGAAAACTGGAATCGATCATTAGAGCCTGCGACAGGAGATTATATTATCATGCTTGGTGATGATGATATTTTATTAAAAGATTATTTTGCAATTGCTCTAAAAATGATCAACAACTATCAAGAACCCGACCTTATTTATACGAATGCATTTTTGTATGCTTATCCAGGTGTATTGCCTAATTATCCAAATGGGCTTTTTCATGGCTTTGGATCTTTAGTTGCAATGCCCAAGAAAGATACTCCCTTTTTCTTGGATGTATCATTACGTCATAAAATTGTGCAGCACACTTTAAAATTTGAGCCAGTATATGGGACCAATATGCAGCATGCTCTGATTCATAAAACGCTAATAGAAAAGGCAAAAAAAAATAATCAGTTGTTTTATTCACCATATCCTGATGCATATGCAATGACGGTTTTTTTTCTTATTGCTGATCGTGTTTTAATTTATCCTTTTGAAGTCGTAGTTATTGGAATTACTCCAAAATCACACGGTTATTATGCTTATAATTCGAAAGAGAATGAAGGTGTTAATTTTTTAAATATTAAAAAAGAAATTGATGCTATCAGTAGTATTCAATCTATTATATTGCCTGGTTCAAATCTTACGTATTGGCTAGGAGCCATGGAGATGGTAAAAACTCATTTTTCCCTTGAAAAATACAAATTGCATTTAGATTACGATTTATATAGACAAAACCAAATTAAGTGTGTTATTGGTAATTTTGTAGGAAACCCTCAAAACTTTCTAAGTTTATATTCTCAATTAGTTTCACTTCTTTCTGATTCTGAAAAGTTATTAGTTTTAAAAATTCTCAAAAATCATAAAGAATACATCTCGGAGTATAAGAAGTTGGCTTTAACCTTGAAGCTCCCAATGAGATTCAACATTATTTTTTCTGATTTATTTATGAGGTTGCTTGTTATTGCAAAAAGTTTGTTGCCTAAAATTGTTAAACGGCAGATTAAGAAACTATGGAATTCAATGGCTTCTCCTTCTTCTAAATCACCTAAAATTGTTATGCAATTTGAAAATGTAATTGAAAATCGCTTTGCTAATGCTTCAGAAATTTTTGAGAATATATTGCCAGTAGATTGTCTTTGAGAACTCTGTACTGGACAATTTTTGACCCACAGGGGTGAACGAGGCAAAGCCAGATTGAAGCGAAGCGTTTTTTGGATGAAGGGGAATAGCCAAAGGCTATTTCTCGAGGCCAAAAATCAATATGGCAAAGCCGCAGCCAGCCATGTGGGTCAAAAATTGTCCAGTACAGAGCTTTGAGAACGTTGATGAAGGGCTTACGGTTTACCAGTTTCCGAAGGAACACTGGAAACGAATACGGACCTCGAATAGCATGGAAAAGGTCAACAAGGAGATCGAGCGGCGGACACGAGTAGCTGTGTTGTTCCCAAACCCGGAATCAGCGCTTCGATTGGTAACAGGTGTAGTGATCGAAATCCACGAGGAATGGGTGACAGGTAAGCAGTATTTGGATATGAGCCCGTTGTTGAATCAGGGACTAAGAAATGAATAAACTCGAGGGAGAAAAGAGGAAGAAGATCGAATTTACAGAAAAGTTGTTGCTTTGCCACAACGCCAAAGACATCCCTATTGGATGCGTGCAGGATATATAGAAGAATTATATAACTTTGACAAACAACAGCCATGACTTCCACTACAAATAACGCACAGATCGCTGTAATGTACCTAGCTCGAAAAGCTGAAGGCTTGGATGCATTTCGTGCGTTCATGCAGACCTACAAAAAATACCGAGCTGGCGTCCAACACGATCTTGTCGTAATTTTTAAGGGTTATGAGAATAAACAGGATTTGGAGCAAGCTCAAGCCGTGTTTTCTCCTTATCCCATTCTTTCAATTGAACTTCCAGATGAAGGGTTTGACATCGGATGCTATTTGGAGGCCGCTAAACAACTTTCTCACAAATACATCTGTTGTTTCAACACTTTCGCAAAAATTCTCGACGATGATTGGCTGCAAAAACTTTATGCTAACGCTTCCCTGCCAAATGTAGGGATTGTGGGGGGAACAGGCTCCTATGAAGGTCTACTTGATACAACCGTGCTTTTCCAAAAGGCGCAGTGGCTGATTTTTAAGGCGTGGTTAAGACCAAGCTTGCGTCAGAAGTTAATTGAATATTTTGCATTTACGTTTCCTCCAAGCGGTCTTCCATCAGAGGGCCATTTCAAGCAGCGTGTGAAACACGCTATAAGGAAGATCATAGGTAGCAATAACATTTCTCGCTTTGAAAAAAGCTATGCAAAATGGTGGAATAGGACAAAGAAAGACCCAGAACTTACGGGATTTTGTGTATTTCCCGCTTTTCCAAATCCGCATATCCGAAGTAACGCATTTATGATGGAACGAGAACGGTTTGTTTCATTTGACAAACCCACGTTTACACATAAACTTGACGCCTGTGCTTTTGAGAGCGGGCATGAGGGAATGACACGACAATTACTAAACGAAGGATTAAGGGCCTTAATTGTTGGGAAGGATGGAATAGGTTACGACGTACCGGAATGGGGCAAAAGTCGAACATTTCGCTGCGGTAATCAAAGTAATCTTCTCTTTGCAGATAACCATACAAATGTCTATACCAGTGTCAATGAAAAAACCCGCGAGATATTTCAACTAATAACATGGGGTGAAAAGGCTCTTTCTTCTTCAACGCAGCTTCCCAACCTTGGAGTAAAATTTCAGTGAAATTTTCAGTAGCGTTACCAACAAGAAATAGATTGGAATATCTTAAATATGCAATTGCCTCGGTTCTCAGGCAAAATTATGCGGACTGGGAAATTATTGTTTCGGATAATGCTTCCGAAGAAGATATCGAAGGTTACATTTCTTCTCTTTCCGATAAAAGAATTCGCTATTATCGAACAAAAGATTTTTGTTCTGTTACGGAAAACTGGAATAATGCTTTAGAGAGATGTACAGGAGATTATGTCATCATGCTAGGAGATGATGACGCATTACTGCCGGAATATTTTAATAAATGTCTTAAGCTTCTTCAGGAATATGATGTTCCCGATTTAATTTATACAAGTGCGCTTATATACATGTATCCCCATGTTGTGAATGGAGCTCCAAATGGAAGCTTAGTGCAACATGGATTTGCATCATTTTTAGTAAATACAGAAAAGCCTTATGTAATTAGCAAAGAGACAGCATTAAAGTGTGTTCGAGATTCTTTAAATTTTACTTTCGAAGTCAATTTCAATGCACAACATTCCTTGATTCACCGTTCTTTGATCACAAAATTAAAACAGAAGGGCAGCTTCTACCAATCACCCTATCCTGATTATTATTCTACAGTGGCTTTACTCTTATCTGCTGAGCGCATCCTAGCTGTTCCCTACCCCATGGTTGTGATAGGAGTTTCCCCAAAATCTTTTGGGTATTTTTATTCTAATAATAAAGA
>CAZLDZ010000004.1:0-5207 GCA_964558435.1 uncultured bacterium | reverse complement strand
GGAATGGAGTTTTTGCACAGTTTGCGAGAAGAAAAAGCATATGGAAACGTTTCTAAATGGTTTTTATCGGGAACTCTCATGAATACTTCATGGCTGCTAGCAATGGAAACAGTGCGTCAAAACTTCAATACGTTCGCTTTCAAGGTGAATTATAGAAAATATCGTCTATTGCAAATCGCACATAGTTTGCGTTTGTACTTTGAAGCGGAAAAAATAAATCCAAAAATTTTGCTGCGTTTGATTAAGGAATTTTTTTGGTGGGAAAAAATCGTTTTCGCATTACCCTTACTAGGCATCTTTATCGTGAGCTGGAAAGTAAATAAGAGTTTTGCAAGATCCTGGGCAAGCAGATTAGCATACGGCTATTCTCATCCGACTCATGGCACCCCGAAAATATTTTCTGAAAAGTGTGCAAATATCTTGGAAGTATTTGAAAAGTTCAAAATGCCTGGATCTATTTAAGAATTTCTGAATTTAGGGCGTCAAAAACCTCGGTTAATTTAGTGTAATCATTTTCGTTGCAAAGGCGAACTATTTGACGGAATGAGTACGGGCCTAATTTCATAGCAAGAAAATGTCTAAAAATTTTGGATGTGTAAAAGCTTCGATTTGCTAATTTTAAATAGAGAAAAAGACATCTGGTCCATATTTTTTCTCTAAAGCTTAAATGTTTCCAACATCCAAGAACATCTAATCTTTTGTTCTGAAGAATATGTTCTTCAAGTGTTTTGTAGATTTGTAGATGACGGTACCGTTTGTTATTTACTTTGCCTTTGAAAGAGGGGTGACAGTATTTCGCAACATATTCCATCGTTAACGCATAAAAGCTATTATAGATAGGTCCTGGAAGAAGATAAGTTAAGATCTTTTGATAAAAGGGATCTTTTGAAAATTCAACATTTAATATTCGTATGAATTCTTCTTCGAGATTATTGAAAAGCGTGTAACCTACAGATGCTTTGGAAACACCCACAATGGGCATAGCTTGAGGAATAATGACTGTAGAGCGTGATTTAGAGAATGCAACATTAGCGATGTAATAATCTGGAAAAGGGGAGTGGAAAATACAACCTTCTTTTCTCAAAGTTTCAAGAAAAGAACTATTAAAAACAAAAGCCTGAATATTGTACGTGAAGTTTCTTCGGAAATTTAACGAACCTTTAACTGCTTTTAGCGCTTCCTGAAAAGACAAGAGAAAAGGTTTTTCTTTTTTTACAAAGAAAAATCCATTTTTCAGCTCTGTCACTAGTCCTCCCATGTCGCTTGGAGCAACGCCAGGATATATGAACTGGTAAAGTGAAGAATAAAGAATGTCAGGATAGTTAAATTGTTCGATAAGCGCAGAGATTTTAGAAAAATATCCAGGAGTGAGCCCATCGTCATCTCCAATAAAAATCGTATAATCCCCCGTGGCCATGTCAATCGCTTGATTCCAACTTTCTGTGACTGAAAGGAGAGAATCTGCGCGTTTGTAATGGATGCGCTTGTCGTTAAGGCTTTTCAAATAGCCAGAAATATCACATTTAGAATGATTATCAAAAATTAAGAGTTCCCAATTTTCCCATGCTTGCTGTAAGACGGTGTAAATAGCCTGTTTAAGAAGCTCGAGACGATCTTGACATGGAATAACAATGGAAAATTTCATGTGATTTTTTTCGATTTATTCTATGGTATTTGGTATTTTGAAAAAAGAAATGAAAATCTCAGCCATCATCCCTGTCTATAACGGAAAAAAGTACTTAAGCGAAGCAATCTTGAGCGTCATCCAGCAGACGCTTTCTCCAATGGAGCTCATTTTAGTAGACGATGGGTCGACAGATGGCTCGATTGAAAGCATCCGCGATGTCACAGCGGATTTTCCGATCCGCATCATTCGGCAGGAAAATGCAGGGCAGTCTGCGGCCAGAAATCATGGGGTGAGGGAGGCGGTGGGCGATTTTATTGCTCTACTGGATCAAGATGATATTTGGTACCCCGAGCATTTGGAAAAATTGGCGAAAGCATTTGATGCTGAGCATTTGGGCTGGGTTTATTCCAATTTAGATGAGGTGGATAAAGAGGGGAAGATGCTGCGGGCGGGTCTTTTGAATCATTGTGGAGTTGTGCATCCTCACAAGAGCATTGAAGAGATGATTGCACGGAATATGTACATTTTGCCCTCGACAACCTTGATGAGAAAGAAGGCTTTTTTAGAAGTGGGGATGTTTGATGAGGGGCTTTCGGGGTATGAAGATGACGATCTTTTTTTGCGCATGTTTATGCATGGGTGGAGGCAAAAGTATCTTCCTGAATCTTTGTCTTTTTGGCGCAAACATCAAGCAAGTTGTAGTGCAGGGACTGAGATTTTCAAGAGTGGCAAAGCTTTTGGAAATAAGGTGATGAGCACTTTATCGGAAGCATCTGTGGATGCTGCGATGGGCAAACGGCTCTATTATTTTACTCTTGGATATTACGCCATCGCGATGAAAAAGCGCGATTTTGCTGAATGCAAAAAGCTCTGGGAAGATTTGAAGCATTATGCATCACTTGCGCCGCAACACTTTCGCTATTTCAGGAAAGGCATGCTTTTTTTGCGGAAGTTCCCCAAGTTTTTCCGTCATTTATCTCGTCTGAAACAGCTTCTTGCACTTTCTGTCGATTTCAATTAACTTGTCTGAATGATTGGATTTTGTCCGCTTGCGTCGGGATCAAAAGGGAATGCGATTTACGTGGGAACGCGTGAGACGAAGGTGTTGATCGATGCGGGAGTGGGGCCGCGTGTTCTTGAGAAGCGGTTGGAAGAAATTGGCGTGGGGCTGGATGAAATCGAAGCGATTTTGATCACGCATGAACATACCGATCATATTGCGGGGCTGGCGTCACTTGCGTGTCGGATGGGCATTCCGGTTTTTGCGAATCGCGAGACGGCCAAGGGAATTTATGCGGCGCTAAAAGAGTGTCCCAAATTTAAGATCTTTTCGACGGGAGAGAGTTTTGAATTTGGCGATTTGGAGATCCATCCCTTTTCGGTGAAGCATGACGCGGTGGATCCTGTGGCTTTCACTATGACCACAGAGGGAATAAAGCTGGGTTTTTGCGCCGATTTAGGGTGCTCTACTACGCAAGTGAAGCATGCGCTGGCGGGTTGTCACTATCTTTATCTTGAGGCCAATCACCAACCTTCGATGGTGCACGCCTCATCAAGGCCCCACATTTACAAGGAACGCGTGCTCAGCCGGCTCGGGCATCTTTCGAATGAAGAATGTGGAGATCTGTTGGTGCAGATTTTTCATCCCCATTTAAAACATGTGCACCTTGCGCATCTTTCCTCCGAATGCAATGCGGAGGAAGTTGCGCTGAATGTAGTGCGCAGCAAGTTGCTGGAAAAAGGGTACGACTTAGAACTTTCAATTGCCTATCAGGACCGAATAAGCAGAGGAATTACACTATGAAAAAGTTATTTTTTATTATATTGTTTAGTTTGAATTTGTATTCTGTAAATGTTGAAGATCTAACTTACGATGTTTTATATAAAAGTGATTACACGGATCACGTGCAGCATTTTAATAAGATTTTTCAGGGTAGGCCTGTTGGGCGTTTTCTGGAATTTGGATTGGGTTATGGGACGAAATTTTTTCTCGATCATTGTGATCATGTCACATCCTGCGAAATTCTGGTGCCGGGGCAAAATGATCACTGGTTTCGCGAAACACAAAATCTCCTAAGAAAATACCAGAATTGGCAGCCTCTATTAAAGTGGGGAAGTGTCCGTATGGGTTACGCCAATGACTTGAGTCTTTCTAGTTTCGATCCCTCTCTTTACGATGCTGCGTACCTGCTTGAAATCAAGGATATCTGTGATGAGCTTTTTGAAAATGCCTCTTATGACGTCGCTTTTGTCGATGCGGGATTTCATATGCGTGGGGATATCGTAAATGAGCTATTTGACCGCGTTCCTGTTATCGCGGCTCATGACACCAATGGGAACGATGAAATTTGGGGTTGGACGCGCGTTCACACACCTTCCAATTATGTGAAAATTGTGTGTAAGGAAGGAATGGGTGTTACATTTTGGGTCCGAAAAGATCAGACGGAGATCATTCACCGCCTGGGAAGCTATTCTCAAACACAGAAAAAACATTTACGTATCTTTTTTCCGCAAATGCACCACACGCTTGTCCAATCCATGGCAAATGCCTTGCACTATTTGGGTCATACCTTGGTTCTTCCGGGTGAGTCATTCCATGAGTATGCTCCCAATTGTGGGCCAAAGCTACGTTACGGAACCTTTTTTAAAAAGAATCCCTTAGAAAGTGTCAGTTACACGTCGTATTTTAGCCCGTCTCCAGACTATTGCTCATTTCTCTTAAAAAATGTCGAGGTTGTCGAAAATGAAGAGGATATCATTGCGCATCCTCCAGATGTGCTTGTCGTGAATTGTGATGGACTTGAACAAGACCTATTGGTGCTTTGGCGGCATTTAGAAGCCTTATGTCAAAGATCCATCAAACTCATCCACTATTCGGGGAACAACGACACACCCTATCTGCGCCAATTTGTGAAAAACTTGATCGCTACCGATGCTTATACGGCACGCAATTATGATCCTAAGAAGATTAATTGCATCACCTGGATTCCCTGGATGGATTTTGCAGGACACCCTTTTGAAGGAGTGAGTGATGAAGGAGCAAGTGCTTATCTTCCCCGTCATCATCCTTTGTTCAAAAATAGCGTCCCTCTATTTTCAGCTTTTGAGAACCAATGGAAGAGAGATTTTCCCAAGAGCCCCATTCAGGAGTATCCGGGGGCTCGTAATTTTATCCCCCACGAAGAGATGTTTTCTTTGATCAATAACAGTTCTGCCTTGATCCACATCAAAGACATAGAGGGTTTCGGCTACACCATCATCGAAAGTCTGATGAAGGGAAGGCCTGTTTTCCTCAAAAGATCGTATTCTTTGGGAAGTCGCTTGATGAACTGGTGCATCGAAGGAAAGACTGCCTTTTTCTTCGACGATTATGCCGAGTTTAAGCAGAAGCTTGATAAGTTTTTAACCGATGCTGAATTTCGTCATGCAATGCAGCGCGAATCTGCCCGCACGATTCGACGGCTGATCAATAACGAGAAGCAGGCGCGCATCCTCGATCAATTCCTGCAAAATCTTCAGTAGCAGTTATAGTGATTTAAAACAACATTGAGAAAATCTGCTGCGTCGGCTCTGCAGCATC
>CAZLDZ010000003.1:0-21949 GCA_964558435.1 uncultured bacterium | reverse complement strand
TTATCTCAAAAAGCCAGCCGTTGAGATCGCCCTTCCTGAAGTGGATTTCATTTTTTGTATACATGATGCGCTAACAGGCACGGATTATCCCGTCCCGGTGTTTGCTTTTGCCAAGCATACGGCACAAAAAGGGATTTTGTTTCCCGACTATGAAGCTCTTGGAGGCCATATTGGCGCTCTGAAACATGTTGAAAAAGGCAAGCGCAAATATCCCTGGAAAGAAAAAGACGCAAAGGCTTTTTGGCGCGGAGCTACGACAGGAGCCTATTTTTCGTCAAAAGACTTTCTCAGAATGCCGCGGACACAAGCTGTTTTGTATTCAGAGAAGCATCCGGATTTAGTCGATGCTAAGTTTACACTTCTTGCACAATGTACAGATCCAGAAAAAACAAGCTCTCTTTATCAGAGCTTTTTTTCTAAAAATGTCTCTGTTCATAAACACCTGAGATACAAATACCAATTACTCATTGATGGCAATACCTGTGCTTTTGGACGTGCATACTGGCAGCTTTTTTCTGGATGCGCCATCTTAAAACAGGACTCTCCTAATATCCAATGGTATTACCGGTTGCTCAAGCCCCATGAACATTACCTTCCCCTAAAGCCTGACCTTTCCGATCTTGAGGAAAAAATTTTGTGGCTTCAGCAACACGACCAAGAAGCGTACAGGATGGGGCAAGAAGCCTATAAACTTGCCCGAACAAATTTGAAATATTCTGACATAATGTACTATGTTTACCTCGTACTTACAGAATACGCAAAACTGCAGGTTAGATGATATGAAGGTATTGATTTTAGCAGGGGGATTTGGGACCAGGCTCCTTGAAATGACAGGGACAACGCCGAAGCCCATGGTAGAAATTGGGGGGCGCCCCATTCTCTGGCACATCATGAGCATTTACGCGCATTACGGCTTTACTGAATTTGTTCTTGCTCTTGGGTACAAGCAGGAAGTTGTGAAAGAATATTTCCAAAATCTCTTTGCCCATCAGAATGATTTTACCATCGATCTCGAAAGTGGCAGAACGGAGATCTACCGCAAAAAAAGCCCCAAATGGACCGTGCATCTTGTCGACACGGGCCTGGAGACGCAAACGGGAGGGCGTGTCAAGCGCCTAAAAGAGTGGATCGGAGGCGAAACATTTCTCATGACTTATGGTGATGGGGTTGCCAATGTCAATATCGCCGATCTCATCGCCTTCCATAAAAAACAAAAAAAACTTGCCACACTTACAGCGGTGCGACCACCTGCGCGTTTTGGCTCCCTTGTTCTTGAAGGGGACCGGGTGGTGGAATTCAGTGAAAAAAATCAGTCCAGTGAAGGGTGGATTAATGGGGGATTCTTTGTTTTAGAGCCCGAAGTCATCGAATACATCACAAACGACCAGACTTCTTGGGAAAAAGAGCCTTTAGAGTATCTTGCAAAAAACAAGCAGCTCTCTGCTTTTTTTCATCCCGGCTTTTGGCAGCCGATGGATACTCTAAGAGACCGCAAACAATTAGAAGCCATTTGGGAGTCCAATCAAGCTCCTTGGAAGGTATGGAAAGATGAGTGATTTTTGGTTAGGAAAACGGGTGTTTATCACCGGAGCAACCGGTCTTGTCGGGAGCCACCTTGTCCAAGCTCTGATTGAAAAAGAGGCAAGAGTGGTCGTTCTTGTGCGCGACATGGATTATCAGAGTGAGCTGTTCCGTTCCGGCGCTATCCAGCAGGTGGATGTTGTCAGTGGCGCGCTAGAAGATGGACATTCTGTAGAGCGAGCGCTTTCCGAGTATGAGATCGACACGCTTTTTCATCTGGGGGCCCAAACACAAGTGGGGTGCGCGCTACATAACCCCTTGAACACATTTGAAGCAAACATCCGCGGAACCTATTTTTTACTTGAAGCGTGCAGAAGACAAAAAGAGCATGTAAAACGGCTTCTCATCGCCTCCAGTGATAAAGCATACGGGACAAGCCCCATTCTCCCTTACACTGAAGAGATGGCTTTGCGCGGCGAGCACCCCTACGATGTTTCAAAGTCCTGTGCCGATTTACTCGCTCTTTCCTACTACACAACCTATCAGCTTCCGCTTGCCGTCGCGCGCTGCGGAAATATCTACGGGGGAGGCGATCTCAATTGGAAGCGTCTCATTCCCGGTACAATCAAAAGTTTACTTTACGGAGAAAGACCCGAAATCCGCAGTGATGGCAGCTACACCCGCGACTACGTGTATGTCATCGATGTGGTGGATTCCTACCTTAAACTTGCCCAAGCCCTGCACCGCGAGGATGTCCAGGGCCAGGCCTTTAACTTTGGGCCGGAAGAGCCCTACAGTGTCCTCCAAATCGTCCAGACACTGCAAAACTTGATGGGAAGAAAAGACCTAAAACCCGAAATTGTCAATTCTGCAAAAGCAGAGATCAGGCACCAGACACTCAACTCTGAAAAAGCCAAAAAACTCCTCGGTTGGCGCTGTGCGCACACCCTAGAAGAAGGGCTATCTGAGACCATTACGTGGTATGAGAACTACTTTGCCAAGCAGCTCACACAAGAGATGACCACGTGAGATTTATCTCCACGAAACTACACGGCGCTTATCTCGTCGAACTCGAGCTCTTGCAAGATGAGCGGGGCTTTTTTGCGCGCAGTTTTTGCCCTCAAGAATTCCGCAAGCATGGCCTTGATTTTTCCATCGAGCAAACCAGTGTTGCCTACAACCACAAAAAAGGGACTTTGCGCGGACTTCATTACCAGATCAAACCCTTTGAAGAGATCAAGCTTGTACGTTGCATGCATGGAGCAATCTATGACGTGATCGTCGATCTCAATGAGGATTCGCCGACCCACATGCAGTGGCAAGGGTTTGAATTATCAGAAAAAAATCGCCAGGCGCTCTATGTCCCTAAAGGTTTTGCCCACGGATTTCAAACTCTTAGAGACGGATGTGAGCTTTTGTACTACATTTCCCACGTTTACGTGAAAGAAGCAGCACGCGGCATCCGCTGGGATGATCCCGCTTTCAAAATCCAATGGCCCGAAGAACCAAACCGCATTCTTTCAGCCAATGACAAAGCTTGGCCCAATTATTCTCCACTATGCGTTTGACTTTAGACACAGAGCAAGCAACCCTTTGTACAGAAGGAGAAGAGCTTTTTTCCCTGTATTCGCCACACGCTTTTAAGGTTCTTTCTGAAATTTGGCTCAAACTCAACTGGAACCTGCGCCACAATTTCACCTTCACCTGGCTCGGACGCCCCATCATTCAACTACCTGAAGATATGATCCGCTACCAGGAGGCAATCTATAGCCTAAAACCCGATGTGATCGTTGAAACGGGCGTGGCACACGGCGGATCTTTAGTCTTTTCTGCGAGCATTTGTAAACTTTTAGGAAAAGGGCGCGTGATCGGCGTAGATATTGACGTCCGCCACCACAATCGGGATGCACTTCAAGCCCATTCTCTCGCCCCTCTCATCACTCTAGTGGAGGGAAGCTCCACCGACCCAAAAACCCTAGAAAAAGTCCGCGCATTGATTCAGCCCCATGAGACTGTGCTCGTTCTACTCGACTCCAACCATAAAAAAGCCCACGTTCTTCAGGAGCTCGAAGCATTTGCTCCTCTTGTAACCCCCGGCTTTTTCCTCATCGTGGCTGATGGAGTGATTGAAAACATGCACGACCTTCCGCGCGGAAAACAAGCCTGGAAAGAGGATAATCCCAAGAAAGCAGTTGAGACTTTTTTAACGAGTCATCCAGAATTTGAGCTCAAAGACCTCGCCTGGCTTTTCCATGAACATGCCCTACAAAAAGAGATTAGCCATTGGCCTGGTGCTTGGTTGAAAAAAAGAGTATGATTACTACGATTATTCCCACATACAGGCGTCCTAAGCTTTTAAAGCGAGCCATCGCAAGCGTCCTGCGTCAAACCTACCCCCATTTTCAGATTTGCGTTTACGATAACGCCTCACGTGATGAGACAGAAGAGGTAGTTAGGGAGTTTTGTGATGCGCGGGTGCAGTATTTTTGCCACCCACAGAATATCGGCTCCAATGCCAACTTCCAATTTGGGCTTGAGCGTGTCACCACACCCTACTTTTCTTTTCTGTCAGACGATGATTTTCTGCTCCCCCATTTTTACGAGCAGATGCTAGAAGCGTTTGCAAAAAAACCCGAGTGCGCATTTTGTGCCGGCGATGTACTTTCCTTGGAAGGAAAAAATTTAAATGCCGCAAGACCGGCACTTGTTGAAGAGCGTTATTTTCCAGCGCCGTGGGGGGCAATGGAGGTCATCTTTGGCCTCATGCCCAATTGGAGTGGCATTCTTTTTAAAAAAGAAAAAGTCCATCGATTGAATACTGAAGTGCTTGCGCTTGATATCGATTTTCTTTTAAGAGTTGCCGTAGATTCTCCATTTTTCCTGACAAAAGAGCCATGCGCCGTATACACGTGTAATCCGCAGGGAATTACCGGAAAAGCAGGGTTGAGCCTTTGCTATCCGAGCATTTATGAGTGTGTCCAGAACATCATTCAACGAAAGGATCTTGCCGAAGATTTTCGCACAGAGTTTGAACACAAAATGATAGCCAAGTTAAAACGCCTGATTTTTTTCGAAGGAAGAAGGCAGCTCAAACAAAAAGATTGCACAGGGGCCAAAGAGACAGCGCAGATTTTAGAGAATGTGTTCAGAGATCCATTTTTAAGCAAAATACTACGCATAGCAGCGACCCTATACAAAATCCCTGGAGCCCATGCACCCTTAGAAGCCCTACAAAAAATGCTGGGCAAAATGCGCGCACACAATTCTGTGCCGACACAATACGCTTCTCTTTTAGAGCAGGAGCTTGCCCATTATGAGTAAACGGATTGGGGTTGACGCCTCCATTCTGGTAAAACTGTATGGCGGTGTGAGTTACTATGTGTTTTATCTTCTTGATGAGCTCATCCGTTTAAAAAAAGAATGGCAATTCTTTTTATATGCTCCAAAAGATGCAGGAGACATCGAGCATTTTAAGCAGTACAGCAATGTCACAATTCGCGCTCTTCCCTATCTAGCCCATAAGAATGTGACTTGGCACAATGTGATTCTTCCTATTGCGGTGCGCAAAGATCGGCTTGATGCTTTTTGGGCAACCGTTTACCTTTTTCGTTTCTTCATGCCTAAAAAAATAAAAATGTTTGTCACTGTTTATGATTTTGTCGCACAATTGTTTCCTGAAACCATGGGCACATTACATAAATTTTATTGTCAAAGTATAACAAAACATGCTCTAAAATCTGCCGATCATGTGTTTCCAATTTCACAAGGAACCCACGAGCGCATGCAAAATTTTTTAGGATATAGCAAACGCGTCGGAGTGGACGCGTCCATTCTTGTAAAACTCCATGGTGGGGTGAGCTATTATGTGTTTTACCTTCTCGATGAGCTCGTCCGTTTAAAAACAGATTGGCACTTCTTTTTATATGCCCCCGAGGATTCAGGAGATATTCAACATTTTAAACAATATAAAAACGTCACAATCCGGTCTTATCCCTATTTTTCTTATAAAAATGCAATCTGGCGGAATCTAGTTCTGCCATTTGTTGTGCGGAAAGATCGGCTTTATGCCTTTTGGGAAACGGTCTACCTATTCCGATTTTTGATGCCGCGAAAAGTCAAACATTTTGTCACGGTGCATGACTTTGTCGCGTATTTGTTTCCCGAAACCATGAGCACTTTACATGGGTTTTACCATAAATGCGTGACTAAACATGCCCTAGAAAGCGCCGACTTTCTCTTTTTGAATTCGCAAGGAACCGAGAAGCGCCTGCATGAATTCTTTAAGCTTAAAAATTCCACGCTCATCTATCCACCCAGTAAACCCGAGATGTTTTACAGAGAGCGCAGTGCCGTTCAGCCTTTCCTAGAAAAACAAGACCTCCATTACAATCAGTACCTTGTCACGGTCGGAACCTGGGAGCCAAGGAAAAATTTTGTTTTCCTGGCGCGCCTTTATCTGCACACTCTTGAAAAATACGGTCCTGACAACGTCATGCCCCTAGTGGTCATTGGTGGCCGAGGCTGGAAGAATCAAGAAATCCAAAAAGAGTTTTTCGCGCTCCAAAAAAAGCACCCCACACATTTTAAAATCGCAGGGTACTGCTCCGATGCCGAGATCGCTCTTTATCTATCGGGTGCAAAGTATTACCTCTGCCTTTCGCTCTATGAAGGCTACGGCATGCCTGTACGCGAAGCGCGCCAATGTCGCACGCCGATCATCGCGCTCGATGTTCCTGAAATCCGCGAAGCCGCAGAAAATGAAGGCATATTTTTAGCACAAGATAAAGTCGAAAATGAACTTCCCAAATTCATGCTAAAAACGCAACCTTCTCTAGAAGAAAAACCGGCATTTACCCTCAATTACCCCACCAATCGAGAAAGCGCTGAGAAGATGGCGGCCGTCATGGAAAACAGCAAGCGCATTGCCATCGACGCTTCGATTCTCTCCCATTTTCAGGGGGGAATTACACCTTATGTTTTTTATTTTCTCGACGAGCTGATTCAGCAAAGACCCCATGACCATTTTTTCTTGTATACCCCCGTTTTACAAGGGGATATTTTGCACTTTCAAAAATATAAGAACGTCACGATGCGCGAAGTGCGTTTTTTATCCATCAAAAATGTCCTCTGGCGCAACATCACTCTGCCACTTCTTATGCGCAAAGACAGGATCGACGTCTACTGGCAGACCCTTCTTCACTGGCCCGGGCTGATCCCGCGCAGAATAAAAATCACGCTTACTGTCTATGATTTTGTCCCGCAGCTATTCCCCAAGACACTTTCTTGGCCCCAAAGACTTTATGGGAAAGCGGTGACCGCAAGTGCACTGCATCGAGCTTTTGCACGCATCGCCATTTCCGAGGCAACCGCGCGCAAGCTCCAAGAGCTTTACAAGCTGCCCACACAGGCCATTGTTTATCCTCCCCACAAGAAGGACATTTTTTACAGGAATTCCCTGTTACTTGCCCCCTTTTTAGAACACAAAAAACTCACTTATAATAATTACGTCGTAACTGTAGGAACCTGGGAGCCAAGGAAAAATTTTTCTCTACTTGTGCGCATGATGCTCAAAGCTTTGCGTGAGTATGGCCCCGAAAAGGTGATGCCTCTTGTGGTGGTTGGTGGCGGGGGATGGAAAAATCAGGCGATCCACCAGGCATTTGTTGAGGCAAAAAATGCGTATCCTGAGCATTTCCGCATTGCTGGCTTTGTGACCGATCGTGTACTCTCCATGTACTTATCAGGAGCAAAGTACTACCTTGCACTTTCTATTTATGAAGGGTATGGAATGCCGATTGCAGAAGCACGACGTTGTAGAACGCGCCCCATTTGCACCGATACAGCAGAAATGCGCGAAGCGGCAGAAAATGACGGCATTTTTCTCAAGATTGAGGAGATTGAAACACAACTTCCCTCTCTTTTGTGTAAGGTGCAGAATGCGGGGGAAAAAGCCGCGCTAAAACTGAGCTACTCCAAAAACCAAGAGAGCGCAGCAAAAATAATGGAGTTATTATGACAAAAAACGCACTGATCACAGGTATCACAGGACAAGACGGCGCCTACCTTGCCGAACTCCTCCTTGAAAAAGGCTACGCGGTGCACGGTCTTGTGCGCAGAAGCTCTACATCCAATTTACACCGCATCCGCCACCTTTGTGATGAAGGGCGCCTTTTTTTGCATGCCGGTGATTTGGGAGATGCATCTACCTTAAAACGGGCGCTTGCAGAATCACAGCCTGATGAAGTTTATAACCTCGCTGCGATGAGCGATGTGAAAATGTCCTTTGATCTTCCCGAATACACCGCCGATGTCGATGGCGTGGGCGTGCTCAGATTTTTAGAAGCCATCCGCCACTTTGAAAAACCGGTGCGGTTCTATCAGGCCTCGACATCGGAGCTATTTGGAAAAGCCCAACAAATCCCTCAAAACGAAAAAACTTCTTTTTACCCGCGCTCCCCCTACGGAGCCGCCAAACTCTATGCCTATTGGGCAGTTGTCAACTACCGTGAAGCTTACCGGATGTACGCATGTAACGGCATTCTGTTCAACCATGAAAGCCCCTTGCGCGGAGAGAATTTTGTCTCCCGAAAAATCACCCTCGCCGTCTCCAAAATTCACCACGGATTACAAGAGATACTTGTTCTGGGTAACCTCGACTCCAGACGCGATTGGGGCTTTGCCAAAGACTTTGTCTACGGGATGTGGCAAATTCTGCAGCAAGACAAGCCCGAAGATTTTGTGCTGGCAACAGGCAAAACAACCGCCGTACGGGAATTTGTCGAACTCGCCTTTGAAGAAATCGGCATCCAGCTTGTCTGGGAAGGAAAAGGCGTTCAAGAAAAAGGAAAAGATCAAAAAACAGGAAAAGTTCTCGTTGTCGTCTCCCCTGAATTTTTTAGACCAACCGAAGTCGATCTTTTGATCGGAGACGCCACAAAAGCCCGTCAAAAATTGGGCTGGGAGCATAAAACATCGGTCCAGGAGCTTGTAAAACTGATGGTCCAAGAAGACTTAAAACTCGTTGAACGTGAACTGAAGCCAACAATGGTATGAAAAGCGCACTCGTCCATGATTGGTTAGTGGGGGTGGGAGGCGGTGAAAAATGTTTGGAGGCGATTTGGGAGCTTTTTCCTTCGCCGATTTATACGCTCGTTAAGAATCCTCTCTGCATCCAGGATTTACAGTGCGCCCAAGCCGAAATCCACACCTCGTTTCTCCAGAAATTTCCTAAAGCCAAAACAGCCTACCGCAATTACCTCCCTTTTTTCCCCTACGCGGTCGAACAGTTTGATTTAAGTGCGTACGATCTTGTGCTTTCGCTGTCTCATGCCGTCGCAAAAGGAGCCCTCACACACAGCGAGCAGCTCCACATCTGTTACTGTTTTACACCCATGCGTTACGCTTGGGATCTTTCCCACCAATACCTTGAAAATTTAAGAGGGCTGAAGAAATTCTCTGCAAATCTTGTCCTCCACCGCCTGCGCGCTTGGGATGTTGCATCTATTGGCCGCGTTGACCATTTTGTTGCCATTTCTCACACGGTCGCTCAGCGCATCCGCAAGATTTACAATCGAGAATCCACCGTCATTTATCCCCCCGTTGCGACACACCTGTTTTCCACACAAAAAAAAGAAGAGTACTACGTCACCGCTTCGCGCCTTGTCCCCTACAAAAAAATCGATCTCATCGTCGAGGCGTTTTCCCAAATGCCCGATAAGAAACTCGTGGTGATCGGCGATGGCCCTGAAATGCACAAAGTCAAAGCCAAGGCGACAAAAAATATCGAGATTTTAGGACATGTGCCCGATGCTGAGCTTCATAGCCACCTTGCCCGCGCAAAAGCCTTCGTGTTTGCAGCGCTCGAAGATTTTGGCATCATCGTCGTCGAAGCACAAGCTTCTGGAACCCCCATCATCGCCTTTGGAAAAGGCGCCTCACGTGAAACGGTCGTCGATGGCAAAACCGGCATTTTCTTTGCCGAGCAGATTCCAAGCTCTATCATCTCTTCTGTACAAGAATTTGAGCGGACCCAAGACCGCTTTGATCCCCACGCCATCAAAGCCCATGCAGAAACATTTAATGAAGAGCGTTTTAAACAGGAATTTCGTACGCTTGTAAATGAACTGTATAAGGATTTCCATGAAAGTCGTCATCTTGGCAGGGGGAAGCGGCACCCGGCTTTGGCCCGTCTCTAGACACTCTTTTCCCAAACAGTTTTTACATTTTGGCGACAAAGAATCCCTTCTCCAAAAAACCGTCCGCCGTTTCTTAAGCAGCTATGCGCCCGATGATCTCATCATCATGACCCATCAAGAGTATTTTCACCTCGTCAAAAGCCAAGTCAGTGAAATCAACCCCCGCCTCCAAAAACAAATCATCGTTGAGCCCGAACGCAAAAATACCGCGCCTGCCATCGCCCTTGCCGTCAAATACATGCAAGAAGTGTTGGGATCACCAGAGGATGAATGTTTTGTCGTGTGCGCATCTGACCATCTGATCTCTCCTGAGACTACGTTCCTCGAAGCAGTCAAACGTGGTGAGGCCCTTGCCAAAACAGAAAAACACGTCGTGTTTGGCATCAGGCCCAATGCCCCTGAAACAGGTTACGGGTACATCAAAACGGATCCCAAAAATCCAGAAGCCGTCGAATGCTTTGTCGAAAAACCGGATAGGGCCACCGCACAAAAATACCTTCTTTCTGGAGACTTTCTCTGGAATTCTGGCATTTTTGTCTTCCAGATCAGCACTTTTGTGCGCGAAATCCGCACCCACGCTCCGTTGATTGCCGAAAAACTCGCTCTTCCCTTCAAAGAGATGGTTGAGCAGTTCTCCGAGTTTCCAGACATTTCCATCGATTACGCGCTTCTGGAGAAAAAAACACCCCTTGCCCTCATCCCCCTTGACCTTTCCTGGTCTGACGTCGGCTCCTGGGATAGCGTGTACGACATGCTCGATAAAGATGCCGACAAGAATGTGAAAATCGGCAACGTCCTGACACAAGACACACAAAATTGCATGATTGTTGGAGGAAAGCGCCTCATCTCCACCATCGGGTTAAATGAAATTTTCGTCATCGAAACCGAAGACGCCCTCTTCGTCGGGAAAAAAGGAGAATCCCAGCGCGTCAAAGGCCTCGTCGAAGAGCTTAAAAAACGGGCCCGCAAAGAAACCCAAGAACATCTCACTTCCCACCGCCCCTGGGGCAGTTTTACAATCCTAGAAGAAGGTGAACGCTATAAAATTAAACGCATCGTCGTCGCCCCCCTAGAGCGCCTAAGCCTCCAAATGCACTACCATAGAAGTGAACACTGGGTCGTCGTCAAAGGAACCGCCAAAGTCATAACAGGCGACCAAGAATCCCTCCTTCACGAAAATGAAAGCATCTTCGTCCCCAAATCCACCGTCCACCGCCTCGAAAACCCCGGCAAAGTCCCCCTCGAAATCATCGAAGTCCAAGTCGGCGAATATGTCGGCGAAGACGACATCGTCCGCCTAGAAGATGTGTACGGGAGAGTAGAGACGCCACTTTCGTAGAGACTGTCAACAAAAGGCCGAGTTTGTGGACAGTCTCTTAACAAACAGCAATGCAGCCTTTGTGTCTAAAAATGCCAATTCTTGTACGAGGCTTGCGCACGCGAATTTCAACTTCGCATCCGAGAATTGAAAGATATTGAAGTAAGCTGTCAGTACTAAATTCCGAAAAATGTCCACTTAGTAGCATTTCAACTTTTGAAACCGTAATGTTTAACTTTTTTGCTACTTCCCGATGAGATAACCGACTGTTTTTGATGAGAGTGCTGACTTGCCGAAAAAGTTTAGCTCGAGCCAAAACTTCATCAGGATTTTCAAAACCAAGATCAGCAAAGATATTATCTGTGGTCACTTCAAAGGCTTTATTCCTTTTAGTCATTGCTTTTTTCCGCCTTTTTTCCATTCTCTATAAAGCTCCTCAGCAACCGAAATTGGAAATTACTTCCTTTGGTAAATCTTGCAAATCCCGCTTTGAGGAACCAATCCAAAAAAGAGGTTTTTTAGTTACAATTTCATCCATTAATAAAATACTTTTTAAAAAAAACTAAAGCAGGAACTGTATAAAATCAAGAAAAATTTTGTAAACCAGGCCTTTTTAGCGGAGGCGCACCATGCGGCTCATGCCGCAAAGATCTCGGAAAAGCGAAAGAATGGGCTGCACAACGAAGAGCATGAAGCCGAAGTAGATAGTATCAAGCATGTACCAAAAGCCAAGAGTAGGTATTAGGAGTGCTTCAAGAAAAATGGACGTCCCGCGATACCCAGGGCTTCGTGGAATGAAGGTTTCTCGGAACCACATCTCCCAGGGAATCTCCTCGAGATGTTCGCGATCAAAGTTAAAGCCGACTGTTGTTATTCGGCAGCATAAGAAATCACCCAGAGGGCGCTCAAACTTTTTATAAATGGCATAGGGAATAGAGCGGAGCGGGCTGCGTTCTAAATCAAGTCGTGCATAGGGTTCAAAGGCCCCTGCCAATTCCTCGGGGATCTCGCGGACATGACCGATTCCACAGTCCAACCAGCTGATGTTGACCTGCGCAAGTTCAATCGGAAGGAAATGTAAAGAGTCAACCTGGAATTGGAAAGATTCCTGTCTCCGTGCTGCATTTTCTGGAGCACTTAACCAGGCACGAAATTCAGGACCAGTTAATGCTATTCCGGTGATCCTTCGGCTAAAAGTGCTGTAATGGTCTTGCATGATGGCTGTGCCTTCTCGAGAACGTCTTTCTCGTTCTAAAAACTCTTTAAAGGCAAAACTTCCCTTGGCCCCCGTCCACCAGTAAAGGTTGCGTCTGGGCTCGCCTGCTTTTTGCCTGTCTATTAGGCGTGCAATGTACTGGGAGATAGTATGAACTTGTGGAGCGCCTAGTAGGGCCCCTTCTATTCGGCGCATGCGCGAAAGAAGTGCATATTCTGCGCAAGCATTGTTGACGGATGTGTAAAGCTCTGTCAAGAGGTTGACATATTCAGGAAGTTTAGGAGCTGGAATTTGCCCATCCACATGAAGCTTCTCAACGGCAAAAGAATAATTCGAGCATGTCGCCATGGCACCTAAAAAGAAGCGGCTAGTATCAAGATGATACTGTGCAGGATTGGTCTGATAGTGATTACAGTAATTAAATAGCCGTGTGGTAGTGAGCTGAAAAAATCTCGTCATGGAAGAAGAAGGAATGCGTTCTGCTGAACGTTCTGTCCGTAGATTTTCTCCTAAATAGTATATCAATTTTTGAACCCGTACCTGCTCGCGTCCCAGTGTCTCAAGTGCCATTTGCGGGGAAGTGATCTGCAGCTCATCAGGTAACAAGTCTGTAAGAGGGCGCCTGGCCAAAGAATCGCGACCCCGGTTCCACATGTGCAGCAGGGCAGCGCGCGTAGCGTCGCGCCAGAGCCGATTTACGGGCATGGTACGATAAGCCCTGTTTGTGAATTCAGCGACTAGGGATACGAGATCTCTAGGGATTACACTTGCCATAAGCCAAATATTCTACTTCAAATGAAAATAAACAACAATCGCGTAATTAAAATTTTAATTATGACAGATGCTTGCTGAGCTTGCCTGCGAGTTTCATCATGTCGATCGGTTCTTTTCCGATGACTTGGGCGAGTTTGGCATCAGGGATGATGGTCCGTTTGTTCTTGGGGTCTTGGAGATTGTGGGCTTTAATGTACTCCCAGAGTTTTTTAGTGACGTCGGGGCGCGAGAGCTCTTTTTCGCCGGTGATTTCTTGGAGGGCGGGGGAGAGCGTGTAGGTGGGCTGCTGGCGCTTGGCGCGTTTGGGTTTTTCCCCTTTTTCTTCTTTTTCTCCCTTTTTTTTGCCAAATTTGCCGAATTTCCCCTTGGTTTTTTTCACGTACGCGGTTTTGGGGTGATCGGGGTATTTGGTCTCAAGATCATCTAAATTGTTCACAATGACGTCGCAGTCGGGATAGTTGGAGCAGGAGAAAAAAGGTTTTCCAAAGCGCGAGCGTCTTTGCACCATTTTGCCGTCGCAGCCAAGAGCAGGGCAGGTGGGCATGTCTTCGGGAAGGGGTTCCCCTTTTTTAGGGATGTTGACGATCCCTTTACATTCTGGATATTTGGTGCAGCCTAAAAAGGCGCCGAATTTTCCGTGGCGCAGTTTCATGAGGCTTCCGCATTTGGGACAGGTCTGATCCCAGTTAAAATTCGGGTCGTAATCCTCTTTTTTGAAGTTGAGGGCCTCGATGGGGGCTGTAAATGAGCAGGTCGGGTAAGTGGAGCAGCCGTAGAAGTATTTACTGCGAGACCAGATTTTTTGGAGCTTATTTCCGCAATTGGGGCAATCGATATCGGTGAGAAGACGCGGGACGAAAGCTTCTTTTTCTGCCACTTCAACAGTCGGAATAAAATGTTGCCAGAACTCGCGGATCAGTTCTTTCCAGTTTTTCTTGGCCTCGGCAATGAATTCTAGCTCATCTTCCATCGCGGCAGTAAATCCGACATCCATGATGATCTTGAAATTGTCTTCGAGCATTTTGGCAATGACTTTTCCAAGCTCGGTGGGCTTCAGTGTTCCCTTCTCTTTTTCTGTGTAGTCGCGGCTCTGGATTTTGTTCATGATGCTCGCGTATGTGGACGGGCGCCCGATGCCGAGTTTTTCGAGCTCTTTGATGAGGGAAGCTTCTGTAAAACGGGGGGGCGGACGGGTGAACGCTTGAATCGATTCAACTTCGAGAAGTTTTAGAGATTGCCCTTCAATAAGAGGAGGAAGGGCCGCTTCTTCTTTTTCTTCTGTGTGGTGATTTTTATCCTCTTTTTCTTCGTAAACAGCTAAAAATCCCGAAAATTTAATGATCGATCCGGTCGCGCGCAGCAGGATGTTTTGATCGGTTTCAATATCGGCAGAAAGTGTATCGTAAATGGCGGGATTCATCTGGGAGGCTAAAAAACGGCGCCAGATGAGCAGATAGAGTTTGTACTGATCGGTGCTTAAATACTCTTTAATTTTTTCAGGGACATAGATGAGATTTGTGGGGCGGATCGCTTCGTGCGCATCTTGGGCGCTCTTTTTCGTCGTGTATTGCCTTCCTTGATCGGGAAGATACTCTTTTCCATACTCGGAAAAAATGAAACGGCGCGCGGCTTCAATCGATTCGGGCGCCAGACGCACAGAGTCTGTACGCATGTAGGTGATGAGACCTTCGGCTCCCTCGTTTCCGAGATCCACACCTTCATATAAGCCTTGCGCAATGTTCATTGTGCGTAGCGCAGAAAATCCATAGTGGCGGCTTGCTTCTTGCTGCAGTGTCGACGTAATGAACGGGGGAAGGGGGTTGCGTTTTTTCTCTTTTTTCTCGACAGAGGCCACTTTATATTGAGCTTTTTGAAGCTTGGAAGAGACTGTTTCTGCGGTGTCTTTATTGGGAATGGTGTAAAGATCTTTTCCAGGCACGGGTTCTTTTTCGACCCGTTTATCGTCGACAGAATAGAGGTTTGCGCGGAAGGGCTGATCACCCTTTTTTGTCTGTAAAATTGAGGCGATGTTCCAGTATTCAACAGGGACAAAAGCCTCAATTTCGCTTTCCCGGTCGACGACAAGTTTGAGCGCAACGGATTGTACTCTTCCAGCAGAAAGACCACCATCGCGCGCACCCTGCACGCGGCGCATGAGGATCGGTGAAATTTTGTAGCCCACGATACGATCCAAAAGACGCCGTGCTTGCTGCGCATCGACAAGTGCCTGATCGATATCTCGGGGGTGTTTCAATGCCTCGTAAACAGCATCGCGGGTAAATTCATTGAAAGTGACCCGCTGGATCTCTTTATTTTTGGGTAGAATAGAGGCAATGTGCCAAGCGATGGCTTCCCCTTCGCGGTCAGGGTCAGGAGAAAGGTAGATCACATCGGCTTCTTCTGCGGCTTTTTTCAGCTTCTGAATCACCTCTTTCTTTTCCGGAAGAAGCGCATACATTGGCTCAAAGTCGTGTTCGACATCGATGCCAAATCCCTTTTTGGGAAGGTCACGGATGTGGCCCACGGAAGATTCAAAGAGGTAGCCGCGCCCCAAAAATTTTTTCAAAGTTTTGATTTTTGTCGGCGACTCAACAATAATTAAAGCTTTACGCATCTTTTTAAAAGATAATTTACTGAAAGTAGGGATAGCATCTCTTTCCCATTACTGACAACCTTTTTTAAGTTCGGATGCAGAAAAAAGGCCTAATGAGTAAAGTCAGAGACTATGACCAAACGTCTCCTATTTCTTCTCCCCTTAGTTCTTGCGGCACTCTTTTTTCTATTCCGCCCCCACTTGCACACCAAATTCCCTGCGCCTGAACAATTTGTGGAAATGCTCGGCTCTCAAAAATTCATTCAAACACGCGAAGACAAAGAAAATCTTCAGTTTTTCACCCGTTTATACGAAAAAAATGTCGGAATAGAGAACACAACGAAAATTCCCAAGACTTTGCACATTGTCTGGCTAGGCCCCGAATCTTTTCCTGAGCATGCGATAAAAAGTGTCCGTTCCTGGGTCGAAAAACACCCAGCTTGGGAAATCAAGTTTTGGACCGACATCGATAGAATCGCGCCTCACCCGAAAATGAAGACTGTTTTACTTGAAGACAAACATCTACCCCATCTTTTAAGCCACTATTATCAATCTGACAATTTTGCTGAGAGATCCGTTCTTGTGCGCTACGAGATTCTCTTTGCAGAAGGGGGCGTTGCCGTGGATTGGAATCTGCAATGCTTGCGCAGCTTTGAGCCGTTAAATGGGTACGATTTTTTTGCAGCGCTTTCTGAATTGGGCCCTTCGATTTTTAGCACCTCTGTTTTTGCCGAAAATGCCGTGATTGGGGCGCGATCTGGCCATCCTATCTTAGAAAGTAGCATCGAGTGGATCAAAAAACGGTGGGATTCTCTAGAAGCAGCGTACCCAGGACAAGACAGAGCTTCCACGGCAGCCCGAACACAACACCGCTCCTTCATCGCTCTCAATGAAGGGATTCTTTTGCGGGCAGATCGCGGGGGAAACCGCGACATCTTGCTCCCCTCCTCCTTTTTACAAACGTTTGCCGTGCCACCCGCTCCAGGATCTTTTCAGCCCCAAAACCTCGCAGAAAAAAAACTTGCAGATACGTATGAAACCCTTGAGAAAAATGTTTCTCAGACCCAATTTTTCCTCTTTTTTCTTGCGGGACTTTCTCTGTTTTTAGGTGTGCTTTTCTTCATCTATAAAAAACCCCGAGGAAATAGTGCTTAAATTTTTATTAATTCTGTTCATTCCCTGCCTCTATGCCCAGGATTTTTATAACCTCATGGGGAAAAACACCAATCATTGGAACTTTGTCTGTGAAGAAGAGGATAAAAGCTTTTTAGAGGCCTGCAAACAAGTTTATGAGAAGAGTATTCAAGAACTTTTGAGAGGGAAAAAAAGCCCCAAGATTCCCAAAGTTGTGCATTTCATTTGGCTAGGGCCCAAACCTTTCCCTGCAGAGTCGGTAGAAAATGTGCGCACATGGATGGCGCACCACCCCGATTGGACTTTTAAGTTTTGGACAGACCGTGAAAGGCCCGTTCCTTGCCGTGGGATGCAGAAAATTCTCGTGAAAGATGCCCCTTTCTCAAGACTTGAAAAATGCTTTTCGCAATCCCAAAATTATGGGGAAAAATCCGATCTTTTGCGCTATGAAATCCTCTTCCAAGAAGGGGGAGTGTACGTCGATCATGATGCAAATTGTCTGCGCTCCTTTCATGATTTACATACGACGTATGATTTTTACTGTGGACTTGAGACTCCCCATGAGCCTTTTGTGGGGCGCACCATCACCTGTGGAAATGGGGTGATTGGGGCAAGACCCAACCATCCCGCTGTGAAACGGGTCATCGAAATCATCTCAGGAAGATGGGATCAACTCGGAAAAAAATACCGTGGAAGAGATAGCTACTCGCGCACAGAAGTCGTCATGCAAAGAACCTACATCGCGCTCACAGCTGCCCTGAAAGAAGGAGTTTTGAATCGAGAAGGAAATACCGACATTGTGCTCCCAGCTGCCTATTTTTTTGCCAAAACGGGGCTTCCTTCCCTCTACTCTGAGCATTTTTATGCCACCGCGTGGGCGGAGGATCGGGTCAAAAAATCGGATTTTGAAAAAGCCGTGCAAAGGAAATTGAAAAAAATCCTGCAAAAAAGCCGTACGATCCACATTTTGTCGATCCTTCTATTTGCCGGTAACATCGCACTATTTTTCATCTTCCTACAACAGTTGAGAAAAACACGTGTCTAGACGGATTATCTTTTTAAGTCTGTTGATTGCACTAGTCGGTAGCGGCGCGTTTTTGTTTAAAACAAAAGAGCCTGCAAAACACGCTGCGCAGGATTTTGACACCTTAATGGGCAAAGGGCTCCCTGCTTGGGACTATATCCAAACGCCCGAAGATTTTGAAAATCTAACCTTCTTTAAAAACATCTACGAAAAAAACAACACTCTGACGGAGCGCACCACATCACGCATTCCTAAAACACTACACTTCATCTGGCTCGGACCCAACCCCTTTCCGCGCGAGTCTGTAGAAAATGTCCGCAGCTGGATGGGAAAGCACCCCGGATGGACCTTTAAATTTTGGAGCGACAGAACAAGACCCACTCCTTGTCCTGGCATGCAGCTCCATCTCCTTCAAGATTTTTCCTTTCTGGCTCTCAAGGAGTGTTACAACAAAAGCGACAATTACGGGGAAAAATCCGATGTCCTCCGCTATGAAATCCTCTACCAAGAAGGGGGCGTCTACGCGGATCACGATGTCAAATGCATGAAAACTTTTGATCCCTTTAATGAGAGCTATGATTTTTACTGTGGCATGGACATGCCCTATAAAAGCAGCCTTCCCTCCTGTGTATTTCCCACCAATAATTTAATCGGCATCGCCCCTAAACATCCCATCTTAAAAACCTGTATCCATTCCCTAAAACGAGAATGGGATGCGCTTGACATGCAGTACCCCGGTAGCGCGCGCGATGAAGTGTTAAACCGCGTACTCCACCGCACATTCTTTCTCTTTGGGCAGGCCATCAAAACGTCCCATAACCAAGACGGAAGACGGGACATCGTATTCCCCGCCTTTTACTTCGATGCTCCCAAAGAAACCGATGCCCTTTTCGCTTATCATTACTACTCGGGAAAATGGTTTGAAGAGGAGAGCAAGTTTGAAAAAATGGTGCGCGAGCGCCTCATGACCATCACAAAAAAAAGCAATAAACTCTTCCTCATTCTCGGGGCGATGACCACCCTCAATCTGTGTGGATTTGTTGCGCTCTTTTTCTTGTTTAAAAAACGCTATGCAACAACTCACTGATGCCGACTGGAAAGAAGCCGATGCAATCACACAAAAACTCTACGGTTTTTCCCATCCCCATGTAAAAGCGTTTTACATGAAAAAAGGGCTCTCTTTCTGGGAAGGCGCAGCGACCTGGATCGAAGACATTCCTGTAATCCAGCTCCATCCGAAGCTAAAATGTAAAAAACTGCTTGGCCTCTACGACAAAAAAGAGATCCTCGCCCACGAATCTGTGCATGCCCTGCGCGCGCCACTCAATTCCGTCAGGTTTGAAGAGCATTTTGCCTACCGCACCTCCACCTCCCGCTGGCGCAGGTATTTTGGCCCCCTTTTCCGCTCACATCGGGAAAGTAGCTTTTTTCTCCTCCTTCTGGCGTTCTGTACGCTGGGCTCCTTTTTCTTTTTCCCTCTCTTTCTCGCTCCATGGCTCGTTCTTGGCACCGCACTCATCCGCCTCATGCGCACGCATAGAGTTTTAGAGCGCTGTGCCAAAAAACTCCCCTACTCCTCACTTGTGCGTTGTACAGATGAGGAAATCCAGAAACTATTCAAAAGCACCTAAAGACCAAGGACTTATGAAGTTTGCAACGATGGTTGCAAAATTTTCGGGATTTTTTGCATAATAGGTTACAGAATGCATAAACAACGGTTTTTTTCGCCCCCTGATGGGCAGAGCTACTTCCTTTTTGGTCCCCGCGGCACAGGGAAAACCACCTGGCTAAAAGAGCATTATAAAGATGCTTTATGGATCGATCTTTTGAACCCTGAAGAATTTCGCCTTTTCTCATCGGCTCCCGAACGCTTACGTGGGTTATTAGAAGGACAATCTAAAATAAAAATTGTGATTGATGAGATCCAAAAAGTCCCTGAACTCTTAGACGTCGTGCATAGCTTAATTGAGCAAAAGAAAGGGTATCAGTTCATCTTGACGGGTTCTAGTGCTCGTAAGCTCAAAAAACAGGGGGTCAATCTTTTAGGCGGACGTGCGCTCTTGCGCCACATGCCCCCCTTTTTTGCAAAAGAGCTCGGACCTGCATTTTCTTTAGAGCGCAGCTTGAAGTTGGGCATGCTACCTCTGGTTTTGGACTCTGAAGTCCCAGAAGAGGTTCTACGTGCTTATGTAGGCATCTACCTCAAAGAAGAAGTCCAATCTGAAGGCATCGTGCGCAGCGTTGGAGATTTTGCACGCTTTTTGGAAGCCATGAGCTTTTCTCACGCCTCTTTGATCAATGCGTCTAATATCGCCCGCGAATGCCAAATTGCGCGTAAAACAGTCGATAGCTACTTGCTAATTTTAGAAGATTTGCTGTTGGGATTTCACTTGGACGTGTTCCGTAACAAAGCAAAGCGCGCACTTGTCCAACATGCCAAGTTTTATTACTTTGACGCCGGCGTGTACTGGTCGCTCAAAAATACAAACTTTTATGAAAAAGAGACTGAAAAAGAAGGAGCTGCTCTTGAAGGTTTAGTTGCCCAGCACCTGAAAGCCTGGGTCGACGTGCAACTAGAAAAGCACACGCTCCATTTCTGGCGTACACGTGGTCAAGTTGAAGTGGATTTTATTGTTTCTGGGCCCAAATATCTTCTTGCCCTTGAGGTTAAAAACGGGACAATCATTCACCCTGCAGATCTCCGTGGGCTTGAAGCCTTTAAAGAGGATTTTCCCGAAGCGACCCCTATCCTGCTATATCGGGGAAAAGCCCGTTTAAAAGAGAGGGATATTCTATGCATGCCCGTTGAAGAATTTCTCATACATCTCGACCCCAGAATTGAATTAAATAAAATTTTTTAAAAATTTTATAATAAGGGTTATTATGCTAAAATATTCCCATGGCAAAACCTGTTTGTCCTGACATACCAAAAGATATTTTAGTTCATCTTTTAAGTTTTATAGAGCCCGATCGGCGCTACGCGGGAATTTGTAGAGCTTTTCGCGCTGCAAACTTAGAGCTACGTAAACGCGAGGGCAAAAAACTCGACATCAGCCGGGTTGTGCATGAGGCCCACGCTCAAGTGACCCAAGAAGAAGTAGATCGCATGGTTCATGAGCGCCGCTTGACGCTGCCTCTCATTTTCCTAAACTTTTACAACGATCAGCTTGAAAAAACCCCAGCTTTTCTTTCGCGTACCCGAGCGTTATTGGATGGAGAACTCACCGAGAACCCCATCAAAGCCTTTCTTGTGCGTGAAAAGCTTTCCGCCCGCTTTTGCTTAGTTGCCCAGCAAGCCAATCCATTACAAGCACTCCATGCTTCCCAACGACAAGAGGTGAGACCGTTTAGTCTGCATGTATTATTCGACATGCATGCAGAGCGCACCATAGATACGTTTGCACAGGAAAAGTTTGTGCGTTCTGAAGAAATTGTGCACGATGCATGTTACGAAGCAGCAAAAAGTTTGAAGGTGTTTTGGCAAGCACTAAGAAATCAACATTACTTAGGGCCTCATGGAGGGGTTCCACCTGCAGATGCATCTCCAGAAGAAATCGAAGTCTACATGAATAGCAATCCGCTGCCACTTGCACAAATAGCCACATTTAACGTGGACAATTTAACCGTCATTCCCGATCGAATTGGACTCTTAACTGGGCTAAAAAAATTAACGATCGGTTTTGCTGCAGATGTTAAGGAAACGGTGCTTCCAGGCACGTTTGCTCTACTCCAGAATTTGGAAATTCTCAGCTTAAAAAAAGCCAAGTTTGCGGAATTTCCCGACGTGGTTCTTCAGCTTCCCCAACTGATGATTTTTACAATGCCCGAAAGTAAGAACACGTTCACCAGCATAACGGAGGCCGCATGGAACCATGTGGGCAGGGGTTGGGTGTCTAGTTTGCTGGCGAGTATGGCTTATTGTGCTGCGGCGGTAATTGGTCAAGAATATAGGATGCCTTATGAAGGTTATGCACTGGGAACAACTACCCTGAAGCAAATGCCTTTTACCCTCTGGCTACAAAAGATGCTCATGCCCCTCGATTTGTTGGTGTTTATTCCGAGTCCTTTTCTACTTCCTTTGTGGGCCCTTTCCATGCCTATTGGTGCCTTATTAGAGATGGATACAGGCATAGCACTGGTGGATCTTCCCGTTCGCATGCTAGGAGTTCCTCTT
>CAZLDZ010000002.1:0-28883 GCA_964558435.1 uncultured bacterium | reverse complement strand
TAAAAGCCTCATTTTTTCCTGTCACGCCGCTCTTCCGTGTTGCATGGTGTGGGGGGTTAAAATCCCTCTGTTCCGATTCTCTTTACAAAGTTGTGATGATCTGCCCACCTGTGGCAGTGAAACCTTGTAGCATCCTTTTTCCCTGCTTACTGATGGCGTCAGGAAGTATCAGCAAAGCATCTAAACCATCCCACTCGGCTGTTAAAAGCTGTTCCGGAACAAGGCGAAAAGGCACATTTTGAATCAGAGCTTGCTCAATTAAAGCATCGAATTTTTGCGCGTAGCCTCCCAATAATTCTTGATCGTGGGGAACAACGAGTCCGATTTTTCTTGCACGTGGCGCTTGTGAAATTAGCTTCTCTCCAACATGCCCTCCAAAAGAGCCCCCTTCTTTCCATGCGAGGCCTCGAAAAGGAAGTGGGGAATGCTTGAGTGCAAGATGCAGATGTTCAAAACGGGTAGGATTAAATAGCGCGGCCTGATGCGCAAAACTGGGGATTGTCTTCACATCAAAAAAACAAAAAAGTGGAAGCTCAACCGGAAGAAAAGATGCCAGGCGGTGCAAAAACTCCGCAAAAAGATCTGCAGCAAAAAAGAGCCGCGAGGTTGCGTTCACTTCCGGAAACTTTTCTAAAAGATGCTCCTCCATTTCTGCGTCCCAGATGAGGCGATCAGCAATATCAAAAGGCCCTTGGTATAGTGAAAGGCCGACTGTTTTTTCTTGGAATGACGGCCAGATTTCTTGCGTGAATTTTTCAAGAGCTAAACTCAAAGAGAAAAAAAATGCTGGGTCTTTTAAAGAAAGCATCCCTGAGTTTAACCCCAGATCAATATCCCAAAAGGAACATTCAGGGATTGTCCAGTTTAAATCCTCATGTGGATGCGCTTTTAAAGAGAAGATTGCATTTTCTTCGATCTGAAGAAAATGGGGCGCTCCATTTTTCAAAAATCCCTGATGATTTCCTTCTAACATTTTTTAAATACCATGTAGTGAATCTTCATCCCCTTCGATCGCCAGAGAGAATCAAAATAAGAAATTCCATAGTTGGGCCATTCATGCACAAAATGTGGATGGACAAAACACGGAGAAAAGAGCCCATCTTTTGACAGGGCTTCGATGATGTGCAAACAATAAGGCACATGATCCGTGACAATCGTCACCGTGGCTCCGGGTTTTAACACTCGAAAAAGTTCACGGACAAAAGACTCTTGGATCAGCCGATTTTTAGCATGTTTGGCTTTAGGCCATGGATCGGGAAAATTAATGTACACTTCATCGACACTTGCATCGGGCAGATAGAAAGTGGTAAAGGTGCGCGCCTCGCCGCAGACGATCAAAAGATTGCTCAGGGCTAAATTTTCGCGCTTAGACCAGATTTTACGCACACGCTCAAACCTCTGCTCCACAGCAATCCATTGCTTGCTTGGATCTTCTTGCGCTTTTTGAAGAACCCAGGCACCGTTCCCGCTACAGTATTCAATTAGAATCTTTTTTTCTTCTGCGCACAGTGGCGCAGTCCATGCATGCGCAGAATAGTATTTGGGCACAAAAAGAACGCCTGCATGCACAGCAGGTTTTCTCTCTTCCCACGCGTGCGGATATTTTAAGTCTGTTGCTTTCACAGTGATTGATTTTACCAGAATCCACTGAAAAAGTTGCATTTTTCTTTAGGGGTTGTTATGGTTAAGTTTTAATTTTTTCTGTCATTTGGGAGCAGCTATGAAACGTACAATTCTCTTTAGCATGATCGTTCTCTTGAGCGTGGCACGCGCCGAGAGCGAAGATTCCCCCTTCCAGCTCGTCCCCTTCGAGAAAGAAGAGCCCATCTTCTTTGAAGACACCCTGCCTGTTGTCGATGAAAAGCTCCCTTTTGAGCTTGAAGAGGCTCCCGCTTTTTTGACAGAGCTTGAGGAAGAGAAAATCCAGCAAGAGACTCTTGTTGCAAAAGATGTGGCAAAAGAGGCTCCTGCATCTCCTGAGCTTCCTGTGCGCGTCATCGAGCGTGAAAATCGCGAAGTGGCCATGGCTGTCCCTCCTTTAAAATCCGTTACCAAAGTAATTGAGAGTGCCATGCCCGTCGTCAATTTTGCCCAGGTTTTTGCCGGCTCCCCCATCGTCTACTCCCTTCTTCTGATGCTTTCGGTCTTTGCCCTTTTTGTGTTCCTCTATAATTTGCTCAGCATCCGCGGCATTTCCGACAGCTTTGTGCGCAAATTAAGACAAAAACTCATGAGCAATCAGTTTGAAGAAGCTCTTTCTCTCTGCATGAAAAGCGAGCAGCCCCTGTCACGCATGATGAGCTCTGCCATTTCTATGCGCAGGCACGGCTTCACTCAGATGACAGAAGCGATGAAGACCGAAGGCAAACGCGCCACTGTCGGTTTTTGGCAAAAAATTGCCCTACTTAACGACATCGCAGTCGTTGCGCCCATGCTCGGGCTGCTGGGAACCGTGCTCGGCATGTTTTACGCCTTTTACGATCTCAACCGTTCGCGCGAAAGCGTGAGCACACTTTTTGATGGCCTAGGCATTTCTGTCGGCACCACAGTGGGCGGCCTTGTCGTCGCCATCATGGCCATGCTGCTCCACTCTTTTTCCAAATACCGCTTAATGCGCCTTCTGACACGAGCCGAAGATGAAGCACAAGCCCTCGTTGTCCTTCTCGACACAAAACAGACAACCTCTCACGAGAAAACAACATGAGTAGCCTAATCCCTGAAGAACAGCTCAAGCACAACTCGACACTCAACCTGGCTCCGATGGTCGATTTTCTCTTTTTGGTGCTTGCCATTTTTGTCACGCTTGCGGTCACACGCGCTTCTCTTTACGACGAAGAGCTGAATCTGGTTAAAATGCGCGGGCACGATGCCCATGCACATTCTTCTGCACAAAATGCCTTTTACACAGTCAATCTCTGCGTGACGGAAGAAGGAAAATATAAATGGATTTCAGAAGGCCATGAATTCTTAATGGAAAACTTAGGAGCTATCCAACAAGAGCTTTTCCGCCAACAAGAACTCGGTCTTCTTCCCAAAGAAAAAGAGAAAACCAAGGTGCTGCTCCACATCGACCAAAATGCTAAATGGACAGCGATTTCTGATGTGATTTTTACCGTTCGCGACTCAGGCTTTATCGTGCATCCTGTCTATGAGGGACATGAAAGCGCACCTCGCCTCTAGCAAGCCATTGATTCACATCAAATAGCCCTTCCAGTTCACGCTTTCTCTGTGCCATCTTTTCTCTATGATAAAATAACTCAGCAGGAAGCTGCATTTTCGATGCATGATAGGGGTGGTTCCAAACGCTCTTACTTGTCCACGTGCCATCAATTTCTTGATAAGAACCCCAACGGAATGATCCAAATAGGAAAAGAACAAAACGCATTAAAACGTTGCGCAATCCTTCCCAGGGAATCATTCGTGCAATATCCAATAAGCCCCCAATTAACCAATTTGTACTCTCAAGATTCCAGACTGAAGTGGCATACAACTGGTGGCTTTCAAAAGTAAGATGGATAAGCTGTTCTAGAGCTTGTTGAAGCTGCGCTCTATAATTTTTGTTTTCTAAGAAAGATTTTTTGCTTTCTAAGATAGATTGAACATTTTTTAAAGATCTTTCAAGAATTCCTTCAATGTTTTCTTGAACACCAAAAGAATCAGCTAGCGACTCGAAACAGATTTTGAAAAGTGTTTCTATCCCTGTTCGAGCCGGCAACCTTTCATGATCAATGATTGCATCTTCTAAAGCAAACCCGGTTTTACTCTGATCTGTAGCACCGGCCAGTAATTTCCCCACAAAGTCCGCTACAAATTTTCTGCGGGCTTCTCCATCCAAATCTCTCGTCATGCGCTCCATGATTGGATGGATTTCATTTGTAGTACACTGAAAAATTGAAGCTGCCAGTTCTTCAAAAGCATTATAAAATCGATGTCCGATAATTTTATCGTATATATTATTAATCACGTGATACGCGCAATTATCCCCCGTGATCTGAAATACGCCTCTAAAGAGGCCAAGAAGTTCTTCTGTCTTCTCATACTCTTCGAAAGAACAGGGGAAAAATTCTGCATGCATTTGGCGATTTGTTAAGGCCACACTCTCATCAGGATAATGGCGGAAGCATGGGTGTGTCGCTTGAATACGCGATAACTTTTCTAAATCTTTATCGGGTAATGTCTCTGGCTGAAAACCGAAAGGATAAATCAAGAATTCGCCTTCTTGATCGGAAGGGACAATGAGCTCAAAAAATCCATGGGTTTCTAAGACATTTCGATCCGCATGGGCCCGCGTAGCACAAATTGCGATTCCATAACATTCATGGTGTTGCCTATTTCCCCAATCAAGGCGGTCACCATAACGTTCCCTTAAATCTGCAAAACTTGCCCTCCTCCATACAGGAAGATTTCGGATCCAACCCTTGCTTGTTACATCAAACTCATCAATTGTTCCGGTTTGGGGATTACGAGAACCGATATGAATGGCATTCAAGTTAGTTACTCCAAGCTCCGTTACTTCCACATCAAAATAACCGGCCCGTTTTGCTTTAAATTGCCCGTACATTTCACGCCAGGAAAGCTCCAGAGGGTCTCTTGAAACAGGATGTACACGATTCCTGAGTGTAACCATGGATTGTTCTTTTTCCACAGGAATTGTGTGCCATGTTCCATCGATGAGCATTTGGAGCTCACCATCTTCAATGCGCAAGCCATCGGGATTAGTTGCTCCAAAACGCTTGTCTAAAGCTGCATCCATGAGTTGATCTACTTCGCAGGGAAAAAGAACAAAAATTGCAACCCAATGCGGTGCAGCTTTTCCGAATGCACCTGGAGAGCGCACATTGAATTTAATAAAACCGTCGATCCAAGATTTATCATGTTCGCTCCAATCAAGCATGGCTTGGACAAAGGCAGGAAACTGGCGGCAAGCCACGGCAATTTGATCTCTATCGAGCTGAGTTAATTGACCATTGCCACCTGGATATAATTTAGGACTTCTTTTACGCGCCTCAACTGCCGCTTCCAATCTAGGAATGAGATTTTCAGCATCGCCTTCAGGAGCAATCTCCGCACGGTACTGCAAACTCAGCTCGCCTCTTTTCAGATCACGTCGCTCTTGAGGGGTTCCATGGGCTTGATCAAAACACTGACTGGCACGCTGGACCCAGGCATGGGCCGACATGGGCTCGCCGTCTACTTCAAGGGGAGCGTCAGGATGCTCAATTGGCCTTGCTTCTATGCTCGCCAATTGCCCTAACATGCTTTGTATATCTATACCTTGTGCCATGGTCACCTTCTTTAATAATGAGATAATATTTTAAAAAAAATCGGATTAAAGTGACACAGTAAAAAAAATATTGTCACCTTTGATTATTAAAAAATTTATTACTATCGACGAAAAGTGGGCAAAACGCTTAATCTACGTGCTTTGCCCAGGTGGTGAAATTGGGAGACACGCCAGATTTAGGTTCTGGTGCCGCAAGGCGTGTAGGTTCGAGTCCTATCCTGGGCAATGTATACGGAGGAATCGGTCATGGAACGCGGGGTAGTGAAGTGGTTTGATGAAGCAAAACAGTATGGCTTCATCACCTCAAATGTTGGGGGTAAAGATATTTTTGTCCACGCTTCTCAAGTCAACAATTTAGAAAAAGCACTAGAAACAGGCGACATTGTGGAGTATGAAGTGGGCGATGGCCCCAAGGGAAAAGAAGCCAAGAGCGTGCGTCTGGTGCTTGAATCCTAAGGCGTATTCGGATTTCGGTGGATGTCGTAACAGATATACGACATACATGCTCCCACGGAAAGGAAAAGGAGAACCCAAAAAACCAGCTCCTTAGTGGAGGTAAGCCCCGGATCATCCGCATAGCTCCTTTCTGCATGTACCCCTTCTACCATTAAGGCTGCCACAAGAAGCGCAAAAACCCTACGCGCAGCTTGGCTGGTTTTGGTATCTGGAGGTGTTGTTGAAGAGAACCCGCCGCCCGTTATTAACGGCGCACGACAATTTAGGTTTACTGACATAATCCCTCAACCTTGTTCTGGTGCACTAATCGGATTTCGTTTGGCGTGTCTATAGCATAAGAACACGCTTACTGTCGTTGAAAGGAGAAAAAGGACCCAACCAACTAGCTCCTCATTGGGGGTAAGCCCCGGATCATTCGCATTGAGCCTTTGTGCATGGATCCCTTCTACCATTAAGGCTGCCACAAGAAGCGCAAAAACCCTACGCGCAGCTTGGCTGGTTTTGGTATCTGGAGGTGTTGTTGAAGAGAACCCGCCGCCGGCTCTTACCGGCGCGCGAGAATGTAAATTTAGCTGAACTGCCATAGTCCCTCACTCTTGTTCTGGTGCACTAAAATATGCACATGCAATCCCTGCAACTATAATAGCTGCAATCATAACCACCCCATCAATAAGCTCTAGGCTTATCTCAGGTTCATCATCAACAGGATCTGGGCGTACGTGTCTAGGACTGGGAGGCGGGGACCAAACACCATTTACTGACATTTTCCCTCCATAAAAGGAGAATCCTTTATGGCAGAAATGGAAAAAAAATGCAAGAGGGATGGTATTCCATCCCCCTTGACGGTGCGTTTAGAGTTGGCTTAAGTCGATGATTTCAGCAATATTCTTTTCGAGTCTTGCTTTGCTAATGAAGAAGTCAGCCGCATGTCGAGTGCGCATTTGGACGTCATGGTTAGTGACGAACTTGCCTTGCATAGAGATCATCTCAGCACGTAATTTGATATTTTGTGCTTCGAGCTCTGCAATGCGTCTACGTCTTTCTTCATCTTGGCTATAGATTTGCACGATTTCGCCAGTATTGCGCGCAATCATAATTTTTGCATGTTCGATCTCTGCAGAAATGGCAAGAGGATCAGATGCGCTGAGCATGAGCTTCTCTTTTTTTGAGACTTCTCTTTGAAGAGAATCGTTCATTTCTTGCAATTCGCGCACGCGCTGAATATTATGATTTTGCAATGTAAGACGCTCTTCTCCTGTGTAGAACCCTGCGCGTTCTTCAGAAGAAAAGTTCTTTCTTGTAGGCTGAGCTATAATTGTCTCTTGAAGATGGGTTTGACCATCTACGATAGAGACTGTTGCCTGTTTAACTTCAGGCTGAGTGTTTGTCATCACATGTGGTTGCATATATACCCCCGTTTTACCACTAATCACTACCCCGGAGTACGGTCCAGGGTATTATTATTTGCTCTGGACTGGACAATTTTTGACCCGCAAGGCTGGCTGCGGCTTTGCCATATCGATTTTTGGCCTCGAGAAATAGCCTTTGGCTATTCCCCTTCATCCAAAAAACGCTTCGCTTCAATCTGGCTTTGCCTCGCTCACCCCTGCGGGCCAAAAACTGTCCAGTCCAGAGGTATTGGCGCCTCAAAACTAATAATAGTAATTAAAAGTAATTATGTCAAATTAACTATAATTAACTTAATTAAGTTTATTACAAACAATTACAATTCAACAATCTTAATGGAATCTTAACAATGCAATGTGCTTGTTTCTCGGGAAAAACCTATGATACGTGCTGCGGCCCCTACCATGAAGGTAAGCCTGCCGAAAACGCCCTCCTTTTGATGCGTTCTCGCTACAGCGCGTACGCATTAGGGCTTGCGGACTACATCCTGCGTACGACCCACCCTCTTCACGCGGACGCAAATAAATCCGAACTACAAAGGCGGCAAGAAATTGAACGCTTTTCAAAGGAAACGACATTTTGTGGCCTGGACATTGTGAGTTTCGAAGACGGCAAGACCGTAGCCTACGTAACATTCAGAGCGCATCTTCGACAGAACAACCAAGATGTCTCATTTTCTGAGCGCAGCGCATTCGAAAAAATCAACAACGAATGGAAATACCGAGAAGGAACCATAGATTGATATGTAGGTTCTCTAATTTTTCTTAACGAAAATTATTCTTCATGTTACTTTCTGTCTCGTCATTCAACATGAGGTTACTTTATGGGAATATTTCGAAACGCTATTTTCTCTTGTGTTTTTTTAATTGGAACTGGAACGCTAACTGCAGCCCCAATCACAGTGACCGAGGAAGAACGTCTTCCTCTCACGCACGTTCTTCTAAAAAATGTCTCTTCATCCGCAGAAGGGTTCACAATCCATGATGGAACTCAATGGAGAGTCTCTTCAGATTATCGCGACGATGTACGCACATGGCTTCCTGGCGATCATCTTGTGATTTCTTTAAATCACACGCCCCTTTCAAGCTATGCTTATTGGGCAAAAAACCTGCGCACAAATACTTATGCTGCTGTGAACTTTTTCTTGACTGCGGATCTGCACGCAAGATACACACACTGCATCAGATGCTTGGATCAAGATAAGCTGCTTTTATTCTTGAATAATCGCGTCGGTTTTGAAGTGGATTTCCGCGATAAAGACAAGCTGAAAGACTGGGCAGAAAATGATACAATTCTGCTAGGGATCAGCAACACCTGGTTTTCTTCTTTTAATTTGATGCTCATCAACATCAACCTCAACCAGCACGTCAACGTTAAACTCCACATGGGAGAATAGCCATGAGTCTAGCGACACCTCCCTTACGAGCAGGGGAATTGATGGCAAGTCAGCATTGGGCCATTCCCCCCACCATCAAAAATGTCCTTACAATAGTTGCTCTTGTAGCGGCCGTATTGTTTGGCATCTTTCTTGTGGCTACGTGGCCTCCGTTGATTATCCCCCCTGTTGCTGTGATTGGAGGAATATTTTTAAAGGAGCTTTGGGAAAAAATCACAAGTTAAGCTAAAGTGGTCGAATCGCCATCTTTAACAAGGAGTGTGATATGCCGAAAGGACAACAACAGGCTAAAGAAGACAAGAAAAAGCCCCAGAAATCTTTGAAAGAAAAGCGTCTTGCTAAGCAAGAGAAGAAAAAGTCTAAGAATTAAGGAAGAGGAAGGGAATTTCAATCTCTTCACGCGTTAGGCCACCGTGCGCAGCATAAAAGTGTTGCTCAAAGTGGCCTTTTTTATACCACCAAACTGCCTCCCCTGCATAAGGTAGAATCACAAGATTTCCCACACGGTTTAAAAAAGCTTGAGAGGGGGGCCGTTTTCCAAATAGGCCTTCTTGGATCAGTTCTTGTGTGCGGTAGATTTCTGCTTTTCCTGCAAGTTGTGTTTTCAAAAGCTCTTGAACTTCTCCGAGCGCTTCTTCTTGGACGTGAAGAAAAAAATCGCGGCAGGATCCAGCAGGGACAATCGCTTGGCCTTTTCGATTCTTTTTCAAAAATTGAGGCTCGAGTTCTGGAAACTGCTGATTCAGATAAAGAGTACTCTTGGGATCCACGGGAACCATTCCATGATCGGCGATAAGCATACAGGCGGTTTTTTTTCTTTTAGAAAAAATATGCGCAAAAGTCCGCTCTAATGTCTCCCAAAATGCCTTCTGTGTATTTTTCCATTCTAAAGAGCCGATTCCATGGCGGTGCCCCACCGAGTCGATATCATCAAAATACAGGTAAACGTAGTGAGGCACATCGTTGACTTCCTCGGAAATTTCTAAGAGATTTTTTAAAGCCTGCTCGATGCCTTGATACGGCAATAGTTTTGCTCCAGAAAACATCACTTGCGAGTATGTCGAATGCGCAATCGCTAGATCCTGCATCACAAATGAGCGGACACCTGCTTCATGAAGGTCTAAAAACACCGTTCTCGTGGGATAGATTTCTGTCGGGGTAATTGCTTTTTGCAGAGTTTCATACCCCCCTTCTCCTGCAAAAGAAAAAAGAAGGGGCGCGATCACCCGATCGACTTTCGGTTCATAGTAAAACCATTCATACACACCACTTTGTCCTACTTCCAAACCTGTCGATAAACACGTCACATGCGCGGCCGTTGTCGAGGGAAATTGCGCTGTCATGCGCGAAACAATTCCTTCCTCCTTAAAACGCTTTAAAAAAGGTGTTTTTTCAACCTCTTCTTCAAAGAATTTCCATCCAAATCCGTCGACAAATAAAAGAATGATGAGATCATACTTCCCTTCTCTAAAAGCTTGAGAAGGTAGCACATCAAAATCCCCTGTAAGACCAAAGAGCTTTTTTACAGTTCCCGGTACAGCAGAAAAACAGTACGAGTCATAAAGAGGTCTTGAGAAATGTTTAGAAAAACGGGCCTCGCGCACACATTTTTCCGCCTCGGAATTGATCATACGAACACACTCTCAAGAATCTCCAATCTCGTCAAGGAATGACACGCGGGCACGTTAACTCTTTACAACGGCAGGCTAAAGCTTAATAATGATGGTTTATGTCTAGAGATTCGTGGGAAAATTCGAGCGCTTGGTACGACAGGATTGTTGGGGAAAAAGGGCATTTCTATCATGAAGATCTGCTCTTGGATTGGCTTTTGAGAACGCTTGGGAAAGGAAAAATTAAACTTGCCGATTTTGCGTGTGGACAGGGGGTCCTTTCAAGGTCACTTGCAAAAAACGCTGACTATTTGGGAATCGATATTTCCCCCTCTTTAATTAACCAGGCAAAAAAAGCGCAAAAACACCCTCATCACCGCTTTCTTGTGCATGACTTAGGCCTCCCGCTTCCGCTCCAAGAACAAGATTTTACCCATGTCGTCATTCTTCTTGCTCTCCAGAATATGCAAGATCCTCAAGGGGTCTTAAAAACTGCGGCACAAATTTTGCCAAAAAATGGGAACTTGATTGCGGTGTTAAGCCACCCCTGTTTCCGCATTCCACGTCAATCGAGCTGGGGGGTTGACCCTCAAAAAAAGATTCAGTACAGGCGCATTGACAGATACATGACTCCTTTAGAAATCCCGATTCAGACCCACCCCAGTCGCAGCGATTCTCCTACGACGTGGACCTACCACCATCCCCTTTCAGCTTATGCCGATTGGCTACACAAAACTGGCTTTGTCATCTCGAGGATGGAAGAGCTTTCTTCGCAGAAAAAAAGCCTGGGAAAAATGGCCAAAATGGAAAACCGTGCCCGCGCAGAATTTCCTCTGTTTTTGACTATTGAGGCTCTGAAGCACGTGTGAACCGTCTAGCCTTGCGAAGTTCCGCTTCTTTGCGGCGCAGCTCCCTGCGCTCATCGGCTTCTTCGTAACGACGTTTTTCAAGGGCCGTCTCGGGAGCCACCCCGGGAACAGCCACAGGTTTGCGGTTTTCATCGACTGCAACGAACGTAAAATACGCAGAAAGAATGTGCCTGCGCTCTCCGGTGCGAAAATGTTCTGATAAGACCTTGACCCCAATTTCCATGGAAGTTTTCCAGGCACGATTGACCGATGCGCGGAAAAGAAGGATATCCCCCTTTTCTGCAGGGCCCAAAAAATGCATGGCATCCACAGAGGCGGTCACACACGTTCTTCCGGAATGGCGTTCGGCCACAACGAGAGCCGTTCGATCTAAAATCGCCATGACAAGACCACCAAACACTGTCCCGTTCGAATTTAAGTCATTAGGAAAAACTTTATAGGTATGGTCGTGTACGGCTGACTCGCTGACCTTTTTTGGTTTTGGATCCATGGATTTGAGTTTATCCTTTTTTGGCTTTTCTGTTAACGTGAGAGTTATGTGCGGAATATTCGGTTATCTAGGGACACGAAACTCGGCAAAGATTTGCATCGAGGGTTTAAAGCGTCTTGAGTACCGCGGCTATGATTCTGCGGGGATTGCAGGCATTTTAAATGGAAATCTCATCTCATGTAAAGAGCTGGGAAAAATCCATGTTCTCGAAGAAACTGTCAACGCGCAATCGCTCGATTTTGAGATCGGAATTGCGCACACCCGTTGGGCAACGCATGGAAAGCCTTCGAAAGAAAACGCTCACCCCCACTTTGACCAGGAAAAAAACATCGCGGTCGTCCACAACGGAATCATCGAAAACCATAACGCTTTGCGCGATATGCTAAGGAAAAAAGGGCGCACTTTTGAATCCGACACCGATAGTGAAGTCATTGCACAGCTCATCTCCCATTTTTATGAGGGAGATTTTCTTCTTGCTGTGCAAAAATCCTTGAGTCTTCTGCAGGGGTTTTGGGGACTGGCCATCATCCATAAAAATCACCCCGATCAGATCATCACGGCCGCGCGGGAAAATCCTCTGGCCATCGCTCTACATCCCAATCGGACAGAAGCCTTTGTTGCCTCAGATGCCAACGCCTTCATGGCTTCTGATCTGGATATCGTCTTTTTGCGCAACGATGAAGTGGCACTTGTTTCTAAAGAACACGTAAAAATTTTCGATTCAACGGCTTCCCCCGTTTCCATCAGCATGAAAAAGTTGGGACTTGAGCAGCAGGCCGTCACAAAAAACGGCTTTGAACACTTCATGCTGAAAGAGATTTTTGAGCAGCCCCACACAGTCCAGCAGGCTTTTCACAACCGCTGCATCGAAGAATATGGGACCGCTGAATTTGAAAATTTGGGCTTAACAGCACAAGAGCTCCTTGCCGTCCGCCGCATTTTAATCTTAGCATGCGGAACCTCTTGGCACGCCGGACTCATCGCTGCGTCTCTTTTAGAAGACAAAGCGCGCATCCCCACTCAGGCTGAAATCGCCTCCGAATTCCGCTACAAAAATCCCATCATCTCAGAAGATACGCTTGTCATTGCTATCAGCCAATCAGGAGAAACTCTTGATACAATTGCAGCCGTACGAGAAGTCAAAAGCAAAGGAGCCAAGGTTCTCGGCATCTGCAACGTGCGCAATTCGAGCCTGACACGCGAAGCCGACTATTGTATTTTCTTGCGCGCAGGACCCGAAATCAGCGTCTGTTCGACCAAGGCATTTACAAGCCAGCTGACCGTCCTCGCCCTCTTTACCCTCCTCATGGCAAGGCTACGTCACATGAGCAAAGAAGAAGGGCAAATTTTCTTAAACGAACTCCAAGAGCTTCCGACAAAGATTGAAAAGATCCTCCGTCAGAAAAAAGAGATCAAAAAGCACGCCGAAAAATATGCCGATTTTCAGAACTTTTTCTTCCTCGGAAGACACTACATGTTTGCAACCGGCCTTGAAGCTGCCCTAAAACTGAAAGAGATTAGCTATTTAAATGCACTCGGCTACCCCGCAGGAGAAATGAAACATGGACCTATCGCTCTTGTCTGTCCAGAGCTCGCCGTCATCGGCATGTGCGGCAACAAGCGCACTTATGAAAAAACATTGAGTAATCTGATGGAAATTAAGGCACGCGGCGCGCCCATCCTTGCCTTTGCGCCCGAAGATGCCCATGAAATCGAAACCATCGCCGATGATATCATTCGGCTGCCCTGCACTCTTGACGAACTCGCCTGCATCCCCTATGCCGTTGCCACGCAGCTATTCGCCTACTATGTCGCCAAAAAACGTGGCACCGACATCGACCACCCGCGCAATCTCGCCAAATCCGTTACTGTTGAATAATTTCCCCATCGTGTCAGTGGAAAAGAATTTTACCACAGAGACAAGAACCACAGAGAAAACAGGATTAACACGGTCGGCTAGCGCCGGCAAGATCGCTGCTATGCAGCGGCACGATGAAGAATCCTGCCCGCTCCTTCAGGAGCGGATCGTGCCGCCGCGAAGCGGCGATCGTGTTAATCCTGTTTTTTCTTGCAGCTGCAAGCTGCCTCTGTGGTTCTTATCTCTGTGGTTTTCTTAAATTTTCACGCACGTTTGTTATTGAGCTACGAGTTTTCCGCGAGAAGAGATGTGTTTTTCAATTTTTTGGGGGGTGCCCAAATACTTGACGGTTCCTGAGCCTTTAATCGTCACATTCAAAATCTCATCCGCCTGCACAATGGCCTTCCCAGAACCGGTCACAAGAACATCACTGGTATCACTTTCAAGTTCGGCGCCATCGTAGATCCCGTTTCCCTTGATAAACACTTTCTGTTTCCCCGCTTCCCCTTTTCCCACCACCTGCGCTTTGCCTAAAAGCACGACAGTTAGAGATTCAGCATTCACGGAAAATCGTGTCTTGCCCCCATCATGCATCATTATTCTGAGGCTGGGTGTCTCAAAATCATCTACAGTCACATCTGGCTGCCCGTGCGTGTGCACTTCCAGTAAATTCTCCACGACAACTGTCGCTTTAAGAGAAGACTCCGGTCGGGTTACCCACGAAAACCAACCCCGCTTTTCGCGGATTTCCAGCGCGTGATTCACCATGGAAACCGAAACCCCTTGAAGATCTTCTGCGCTTCCTTCAAGAATTAGACTGTTTTCAGTACCTTGCTGAATCGTGAGTTTTCCATTTCCTGAATACGTAATCTTATTGATGTCGGTAATTTCCAACTTTTTTTCCTGCGAAAATACAGAAAAACAAAGACACAGGATCAAGATAAAAAAATGCCGCATCGATTATTTCCTTTGTATTGAGCCTTTTCCCGAGACCCGTTCTGTAAGCTTGTGGGGCTCTTTCGTATAATAGACGTGGCCTGAGCCCACAACAAAGGCAGATAGCGTGTCCGCTTGCACAGTTGCGCTCCCCTCCCCCACAATTTTTATTTCCGATTCTCGACTTTCAAAAGCGTCAGCTTCATAGATTCCTTTATCTTCTACAAGAGCAATCTGGCTATCTGTTTTCCCAAAAACGGCAAGTTTTGCCCTATCATGCACGCGCGCTAAAAAATCATCGCCTTCATAGCCAATTTTGGCTTGTACTCTGTCGTGGACATGCACCTCTATGCTGTCCAGACGCAATAGATCTGATTCCAACGTGACATCGTCCCACAACATAATCTTGTTGAGATCATCCCCAATCGTTACAATGCACAAAAGATCTTGCGCCGGCCTTTTAAAAGCGCTCTTTCGCCTCGCAATCTTAAGAACCCCGCCATGCACTGAAACCTGGGTGTCGTAGCGATCCTCCTCCGATCCCTTCAAGACCAGACGGCAACGGTCCCCCTGAGAGATCAGCATTTTCCCAACCCCTTGAAATTCAATCTCTTCCAGATAGTTAATGTCTTTTACGACCTCAAAGGCGTGCAAAGAGACTAAGAAACAAAGAAATAAACTTATTTTGAACATTAAGCGGACTTTAAACGATCAAATCGCTACAATCAATAACTTTTTAACATGCTTAAAATAAGGCACTTATAAGTTTATTGCAATTAAATGCATGTTATAGTAAAATAATTTTTATAAAATTTAATAAGGATATAATTATGACCGTTACAGCAAGGTTAGTACCAACAAAAGGGGGCTCTCCCGCCCTACCCGCAACGCCGCCTGCTCAACCGTCTGCCCCAAACAGCGAGGGGAGCATCGTCATCACCCTCGGAAACAGCCGCTACCTCATCACACACCTTCGTGAAGGGGTACAAATGCACCACACCCAGCAGGAATGGCAACACATTTGTGGCGCACAACTTACCGACTTAGTAGCCCAGCTTAAAGCTGACAACGCTGGATTCAATCCCGATGAGGCAAGCGAGATGGAAATCAGCCTTGCAAGCCGCACCGTTACCTACACAAGCGCAGGCGCAGCACCGCAGCCACTCGCTGTACGCTCAGCTCAGCGCGCGCTTCACCAGCTTGCGCGGGCCATCCATCAAACAGCTACAAAGTCTCCGCTTCCCCCCAATACCATAGCAGCTTCATCTAGCCAAGCAACAGCACCAGGTGCCGACATAGCCATTGCTCTTGAGTTTGCTCAAACATCACTGAGAACTAGAAATAGAGAACGAGTCTTCACAAGAAAAGACCTCGATTCCATTATTTCTTCCGGGCACAAAAAGTTTGCTGCAATACCAAAACGTATGCGCGACGCACATAGTAGATTTCCTGACGGAATGGCTACAGGGAAGTATCCAGAGCTTGAATTAGGTCGCACAAAATCTTATGCATTACTGGATGATGATCAGAATGCAGAAATACTTGAGGGAATCTTAACTACACTGTGTGATTCAAGATCTGATCAAGATGTTTTCTGTGGATTCACATGCAGCAACAAACAAAGTTTTGGCCTTACGATTTATAAAAACAAGCTCGGAAACGCAGAGAAAATTGTGTATTTCGATGCGCATAATCACGCTGCAAACGGCACACAAAATGCGTGCATAAAAACCTTCGATACCATCCTGCAAGCCGCACAATTCTTGGCAACCAGAATTCCAAATGGGAAATACCCAAAGAACACCTTTACAGTAACAGCATTTTATCAGCAGGCTGAAGATGCCAGTGACAGCGAGCCTGTCGGTGAACTAGATTAACGCTTCCCCTTGCTCAAAAGAGCCCTCCCTCGTAAAGTGCAGGAATGCGCTACCGCTCGAAGCTTTACCTTGCCTTGTTGTCGATTTCAATTGTGTCGATCGTGTTTGCGCTCGGGGTGGTGTACAACCGCTCGAAAGCGCAATTTTTGAAGGAGTACAGCAGCAAGGTGTTGTCGATTGCGGCGACTGCTGCGGCTTTTGTCGATGGTGACAAGGTTGAAAAAATCAAGAGCAAACAGGATGAAAATCTTCCCGAGTTCCTTGAAATCCACGATGCGCTAAAAAAGGCGCGGGATGCCAATCGGCGCGACGATATCTATCTCAAATGGCTCTACATTTATCGCCCATCTGATCATGATCCTGAAGTTTTTTTATATGTCGTCGACACGGAAGAAAATCCGAAAAATCACGGCTTTCCCGGCGACATTTATCAAGAAGCGGACATCTATGATCTCCCCGAAAATTTTCGCACGATGTATGCGCCCCGTAAATTCATTTCAGATCCGACGGGCAGCTGGCTCACGGCTAGTGTCCCTATCCGTAACAGCCACGGAAAAATCGTTGCTGCTCTTGAAGCTGACATCAAAGCAGAAGATGTCATCAGCCAACTGCACAAGCTTTTGATTTTTGGGCTTTGGGCTCTTGTTCTCTCTTCTATGTTTGCTGTTTTAATGGGTTATTTCTTAGCCCGAGGGGTGACGCACTCACTTGCGGTTCTTGTAAAAAGCGTCAAGCAGATCGAAGATGGTGATTTAAGCGCGCGCGCTTTTTTAAAGACACATGATGAGTTCAACGATCTTGCGCTCGCGATCAACGACATGGCCAAAGGCTTGCAGGAGCGGGAGCGTCTGAAGACAGGTTTTGCCCGTTACGTATCGCAGCATGTCATGGATAAGATTTTACATGCAGAAGCCTCTTTAAAACTCGAGGGCGAGCGGCGCAAAATCACCGTGCTTTTCACAGACATCAGACAATTTACAACTCTTTCTGAAAAGCTTCCTCCCGAAGAGGTGGTTTCTCTCTTAAATGGGTATTTTGAAAAAATGATCGAAGTGATCTTCCGCAATCACGGTACACTCGATAAGTTCTTAGGGGACGGGATGATGATCGAGTTCGGAGCTCCTCTAGAAGATCCCCGCCAGGAAATCAACGCCATCACAGCAGCGTTAGAAATGCAGAATGAGTTAAAACGCTTGAGTGATGAGTGGGAAAAAAGCGGGCGCCCCCGCTTAGAAATGGGGATCGGCGTCCACACGGGCTTTGCCATTGTGGGAAATATTGGATCGGAAAGACGTGTGGAATACACAGCCGTCGGGGATACGGTCAATGTCGCCTCCCGCCTAGAATTTACAACAAAAGCTTTAAAACTCCCCATTTTGGTCAGCGAAGCTACATTTTCTGCGGTTCCGCCGAATATGTTCAAATACAGAGACTTAGGCCCCATGCAACTCCACGGCCGCGCAGGGGAAATCAAAGTCTTTGCTATCCTGCCGTTTGATTGATAAAATAGCCCCATGAAGAATTCTGAAAAACGTCAAGCACTTGAGGCTGAAGCAAAAGTCCAAAGTCAAGTGGTCCATAAAGGGCATGTTTTTTCCGTACGTGTCGATACTTTCACCGTCAATGAACACCCTCCAAAAGATTGGATGATTATCGAGCACCCAGGGGCTGTGTGCGTCCTCCCCGTGAACGAGAGAGGCGAACTTCTCCTCGTCAAACAGTGGCGGCGCCCTACACAAAAAATTTTACTTGAACTTCCCGCCGGGGGCCTTGAAAAAGGCGAAAAGCCGGATCTTGCTGCAGGACGCGAGCTCCGTGAAGAGACAGGATTTCGAGCAGAGAAATTGACAAGTCTCGGAGGATTTTTTAGTGCGCCCGCCTTTTGCACGGAGTATCTGCACTTTTTCCTTGCTGAAGATCTCATCTACGATCCTCTTCCGCAAGATGTCGATGAAGCCATCGATCTTGTGACACTCACACTTGACAATGCGCTCCAAATGATTGATAACGGTACAATCTGCGACTTAAAAACCATCGCGGGTGTGTTACGTTATACACGAATTAGATGAAAAGTTGGGAGTTTGGCAAGGAGGCGCCCTGAATTTGGGCCAAGCTTTGCTGGCGCCGAAGCAGCTCAACTTGCATAAGTTGAGCGATGCAGGCGGGCTCAAATTCAGTGGCTGTCCGACGTAGCCAAAAACTAACTTTTCATTTAATTTGTGTATATATGCGCGCCTCAAAAACAGGTAAGTTTCTTTTAATATTTTTCCTCTGTCTTTTCGGAATTCTTGGCATTGCACCGACAGTGATTTCGTCATCCTGGGGAAAAGAAAAGCTACTCGATTATGTCAACAAAACATCTCTCTACAAAATCTCCTGTGAAAGCGTTCACTTAAGTTGGTTTGGCAAGCAGGAATTCTCTGGGCTAAAAGTGCAAGGCCCTCACGCGCTTTCGTGTGATCTTGTCAAAACAAGCGCCCCTCTTTGGAAAATTCTATTTAGAAAACAGGTGGACGCACTCGACATCATTCACCCCAGTCTTCAGCTTGATGTGTTGGCGTTAAATAGCGTTAAGAGTTCAATTCCTGAACCTCTTCAGGCTTCTTTTTTTCCTGCGCTGCACATCAAGTTCTCACCTTTTTTTACGGGTGTCATTTCTTTACAGAATGGCTCTCTTTTTCTTGTCTCAAAGGAAAAAACTCTTGCGCGTTACGACAACATCAGCGCAGAGATCACGGTACCCTCCACCAAAACTCCTATCGAATTTTCAATTGAGGGAAAAACTGAGGAAAATGGAAAACAAGGCAGTTTTTTGCTGAAGGGCTGCAGCGGAGTCGAGGGTTCTTTTTTTGGGGAGTTTACAAATTTTCCGTTAAGTGGTCCTGATGCGCTGCTCACTTTAAAAAAACCAGAACTAAAAGGGCTTCTTCTCCTGGCATTTGGGCCAACACTTAACCTCTCAGGGACTCTGTCACCTGCCGGTTTAGATCTTAAAGCCGCTTCAAGCAATTTTAACGCCCAGGTCCAGGCACACGCTCAAGACGATTCGATTGTTCTTACAAACCCCGCGGTCCTGAATTTCATACTCACACCCGAGCTTGCACACGTCCTTAAAAAGGCAACACAAATCCGCGTAGAGGTTGACAGCTTTTCTCTTCCTCAACAAAACTTTCAAGCTCTTGCCTTTTCAGCAAAGGTGCGCACCGATCCTCTTCTCTTTGCCGCACGGACGGTAGACTCCCTGACATGCAATCTCCAAACAGATTGTCTTGAAACAGGAATTAAAGGCTCAGTAACCGCTTTAGAAAAAGCTACAGGAAGCCAGCTGCGCGTCGATGTGGAGCATTTAAAACCCGCTTTAGACAACCTTGAAGCACAGGGAAATTTTTACTTCACATCCAACCTGCTTCCCATCAAGCAAACGCAAGGGACATTTGCCGTTGCTGGGTTAGAAGCGATCACAATGAATGCTCAGGTGGCGCTGCCGAAGGAGGGTTGGACTTTAGAAGTCGCAAAAAAAGGGTCCCTTAACCTTAAGCAAGAAACCTGTGAGATGGCAGCACATGTCATTCTTAAAGAGCAGAATACTCAACTTGCTGAAATGGAGAGCACGCTTTCTGCACAGAAGATTTTTTCTAAAAATCCTGAAGCCCAAATCGCGCTCAAAGCACTCGGAGAAGCCATCAATGTGCAGGGAACACTTTTTCTGAAGGGTGGCTACCTTTTCTTAAAGAAAGAGCCCCTTGAGATTTTTTATACAATGACGGATGACAGTTTTGAAAAAGCACAGTTATGGTTTGGTAAAACGGAAAAAATCCCCTTCAAACTTGTCCAGCCGTCTGTACTTGCCTGGACTATCTCTAAATTCAATGTTCCAGTTGCTACATTTGATTTTGCAGCCATGGAGCTCAATGCCGAAGGAGGTTTGAGCCGTTTTTCTTTTCAGGAGACAGCTACAGGAAACACGATTAAGCTCGATAATCTGCACCTGTCTCTTCAAAAGCAAAAAGAAGGACCCCCGCTTTCTTTTCAGCTCGCTTCCCAAGTTTCTACAAAATCTCCTTCGGGAATCACGCAAGAAGGAAGTATTCGAGGCCAAGGGCATTTTACAGAAATTGCAGATCTACACCGCCCCTCTTTAGATTTTTCTCTAGATCTTACAGAATTCCCTCCCGCTCTTTTTGATCTTGCCTCCCATTTTACAGGCGGTACATCTTTGGCTCCACTTTTTGGGGAAAAACTCGATGCAAAAATTGAAACCTGTCTTGCTCAAGGATCAGGGCCTGTCTTGCTCAACATAAGCTCACCTCACACACGGCTTTCTTTGGATGGTTCTGTGAATGCAGGCGTCCTCACACTCAAAGAGCCCATTTACAGTCAGGTGTTTCTCACAGAAGAGCTCAGCGCATTTTTTATCAACAAAGCCAATCTTTTTTCCATCTCCTCTCTTGCGTCGCCCAATCCCCTCACACTTGAAATTGCAAACAATGGCTTTTCTCTTCCTCTGTATGCATGGAGAACTCTTTCTTTCCAGAAAGCGAAACTCGAACTAGGTCAGCTCACTTGCAGAAATGAAGGGACGTTTCAAATAACGCTTGGGCTTCTTAAATCTAAACAGCTTTTAAAAGATAAGACACTCCACCTCTGGTTTGCGCCTTGTGATCTTAGCGCGCAAGAGGGGATCATCTCTGTCGAGCGCACAGAAATTCTCGTGGCAAAAACGTATGAAATTTGCATTTGGGGCAAGGTCAATTTGGTCGATGAAACCGTGGACATGACACTGGGACTTACCGCCCAAGCTTTAAACAAGGCTTTTGGCATTAAAAATCTGCCTCCCGATTACGTCATGCATATTCCCATGAAAGGCAAGATGAACAATGTCCAAGTCAACACCAAGTCGGCGACCGCCAAAATCGCCGCTCTTCTTTTATGGCAGGATCAAGCAGGACAAGAAATCCAAAAAGGCTTGCCAGGACTCGGCGATCTCATCGGAAAGCTGGCCACCCTTCCCGATAAATCTGCAAACACCCCACCCGCAAAACACCCCTTTCCTTGGGAAGTCTACAAACCCGATGGAAAAGAGCTCAAAGAAAACCCCGACGCTTCGCGCAATAAGAAAAAGCGGATCAAAAAAGACGACAAACCTCTGAAGCAGCTCTTTAAGCTATTGCGTTAGGCGATGGAACAGGATCAACAAGATCAGGACATGATAGACAAGATGAAATTTTCCTGTTTATTATGCTTATCATGTTTTTCCCATAAATAAAAAACATGATAAAAATGATACAATGATAAGAATGATAGATTTTTTATTATTTGTTTTTTCTGCACCCACCTCTTAAATCAGAAGCTGGAATTGTTCTTCTTTCCCAAGGTGTCTTTATGATTAAAATACGCAAATTAGGAAACACCCGGAGTATCTCTTCAGAATTTGGTTCGGGCTGGTCATATCTTGCAGATAAGCGCAATTCTTCCACCTGATTTAAAGGATCCTGAAGAGAAGGAATTTGAGAACTAGTGGGGTCTGATGCACCTTCATTATAACAACCCTCTAGATCCAATACTTTCAATTTTTCACATTTTCTAACCACGTCCATTAATTTATAAAACTGATTCTCAGTCAGCGTTCTAGGAAATTTAATCTGCGTAAGACGCGCAGCCAATTGCTCTACCGCCTCACAAGTTTGCTTGAGCCCTGGATTCCAACTAAGAATATAGTCTAAAGACCCATCAATCTTCAGATATTGGGGAACTTTATAAAGATTTATCCTAGAGAAATTGGGAAATTCTTTTGAATAATCAGCAATATTTTTTCCTTGATCCACCAGTTCAGCAAGCTCGCGGCTTCCTAGGCAGAATCTTCCAAGATACCTCCATCTTCGACAAGTTATAGAAATCGCAGGACAATCGTGATGCGGCAAAAATGAAAAAATCAAACTTAATATATTTCTATCGCCCAAAATTCTAACTTGCGCAGAAACTGGTTTGGGTGGTTCTACTCTTTGACGCTTATTCCCTGGAATGGGTGCTGTTGTCATAAACCTCCAAAATGACCGAGTACAGAAGCATGACAGACCGTTATGATTAAGTATTGAAGTTTTTTTCAGAAACGGAAAATGTATTCGGCAAAAATACTATTATCTTGGTAGCGTCGTCCGAACATCCCTTCATAGTTCAACGAAAGTGTATTATTCTCATTGGGCATGAGCACGGTAAAACCGGCATCGACATGAAAGAGCGCTCTTGTGGGATTCCTTCCATTGACTGAAAGCTCACAACTTGTGCCTTTAAGATTGGCTTTCATCTTTTTTCCTTTAAAGCGCGCTTGTTGTACGGCGCTAAGACTTAACGTAGGTGAAAACTGGCTGCACTTGTCCGAAAAGCATCCAAACATTTGTATCCCAGCTTCTCCTTGCAGAAGGTCAGAATTTTTTTTGTGCACATGCAAGTTGAGGCTCTGTGCACCTTTTTCAGTAAAACTGCCTTCGTGGAAATAGAGGTAGTCTGCTGCAAGAAACGGGGAAAATTGGAAGCATCCTGTGCCCCCGAAAAGTAGGCCTCCTTTTGCATGTCCAGAAACTTGGTAGCCGTTATGCTTTCCACGGGCATTACGATTCACAAGAATCACACCGTCATCGGGAAATTCAATCTTGCGCACGGTTGAATAATGGTTGTATCCCCCGATGAATGCTGTGGAAAGATATACTTTTTTTCCTGTGAAATTCCCGTAAACGCTTCCGTAGCCGTTTTGCATATGGGCATGTCCACGCTCTTCATGCCACTTTAGATGATTATAGCTGTAGCCTCCACTGGCTCCAAGTGTCGCAATCGATGTTACGGCATAATCCATGCCGAGGAGTGCTTCTCCGGTGAGGGTTCTAAATCCGGGCTCTTCATGATGTCCTTGTTGTCTATTAACCCCAAAATAGGGCGTGATCCAGACAGAAGCGCGCTTTTCTGGAAGATTGCCTCGACGATCACAGGGTTTTATGAGTTGATCCATGCGATGAAAAAGAGCTTCTCGTGCGTACAATGTGCTGCTTTCTTGCGAAAGAGCAAGAGCTGTCAATTGTGAGGGCTGTATCTCATTGAGAGAATCTATGAGCTCGTCAACAGTAGGAATGAATCTGAGCTGTGCGATGACACTTTCTAAATCGCTGCCGGCTTCAGGGACAAGAGAGTCTATGCAAGTAGCCACTTGAAGGGCATTGGCCCTTTTGCAAGGGATTACGTCCGCAAAAGGCATTAAAGAAGCCAAAATGATGAGAATATCATCGGCAGTATAGAGAAGACTTCCTTGAAACGTAGGTAAAGTGAATACAACCGAGTCAAATCTTCCTGTTATTCCTGCAGTCGTGTCGACAATGAGGTAAGATCCCGAGGTTGGATAGACTCCAGGGTCTGGAATAACCAAAACGCGTGCACCTGGCTGGATGGTCAAAGTTCCTGTGATGTTGACGCGATCGGCTGTAGTGGGGTTCAATTCAATTTCTAATGTGGATCCTGTTGTAAATGTCTGGTTTCCTATTAACGTAATGGTTCCAATGCTATTTCCAGGAGAAAGTGTTCCGTTAATCGTGCCGATGCCCGTGACGGTTCCCGTTCCTCCCAAAGTACCATTTGCCCCGACAGATACACCCGATCCGCTGGTCAAAGCACCATTGACGCTCAGACGGCCAGCTGATACGGTTGTGGTCCCTGTTATGTTATTTCCTGCGCCGCTCAGGGTAAAATTCCCGCTCCCCTGTTTGGTTAAAGAACCCGTGCCCGTAATGGCACCTGCATAAGTAGAATTTGATGCGGTCCCCAGGTTTAAAGTTTTTGCACCAACGGCAACGGTCCCGCCGGACCCGCTTAAATCTCCCATTGTAAACGATCCTGGAGTGATTGCGCTGATGCTAAACGTTCCTCCATTGACGGTGACAGGGTTGGTGCTCGGAAATGTCCCCGATCCAGAAAAAGCCAGAGTTCCAGCAGAAACTGTTGTAAGACCTGTGTAAGTATTGACCCCAGAAAACGTGAGAGTTCCAGCCCCAGATTTAGTGATGTTGCCTGTGTTTGTGATCGCCCCTGAAATCGTGACTCCTGTTGCTACTGACATAGGAACCGTTGCGCCATTTAAATCAAAAGAACCGGAGATGGTAGACGTTGCGCCATTTGTATTGCTAAGAGCGCCTGCGATCGTCCGGCCTCCAGAAATTTGACTATTATTATCCAAAGACAAAGTCCCGGCCACTTGTAATGTCCCGTTACTATTGGCTATGGTCGTTTGAGAACTATTAGAGGCCTGATACGTTGTCGCTTGCAATAAGCCTGTTGTTAAACTAACAGTGCCGTTGTCATTACTAATTGAATTCACTGATGCTGTTCTTGAATTGATATCAAGGATGCCATTCACGCCCCCCCCGAAGCTGACCTGAACCCCGCTGCCGAATTGTCCATCTGCATCTGCTCTAAGAGTACCGTCATTAATGAGAACAGGTCCAATGACCGCGGCCACATTCGCACTTTTAGCAAGAGCAAGAGGGCCTCCATTTAGAGTAATCCCGCCTGAATTTGTATTAGGAGACGTCCCACTGAGAAAAAGAGTGTTGTCTCCGTCTTTCACAATTGTACCGTTGATCACCACTCCTGAAAATGTCAAACTACCATCTACTACGCTTGGGCTGATGGATGTTGTGGAGGTTATATTTGCACTAATCGTGTTGTTAACAGTGGAACTGGCGTCTATACCTGCCACAGTCAAAGTATTGGGTCCAGTAATGGTATAACTTCTTATTGTCGACTGAAAGGCGAGTACACCCACTTCAATATCTTGATTCAAAGCAATACTTCTGTTGTTAGCATTTGGTGCTACATCTGATAAAGTGGCTACAGCACCGGGTCCGTTTGGAAAGGTTGCAGGATTCCAATTTCCATCTACAGCCCAGTTTCCATTTCCATCGACATTCCAAGCTCCTGCCGACAGGAAGTTTTTCAAAAGCACACAGAAAACGCACAGGCTAAAAATAAAAGAGCGCATAAAACACACGTTAGTCATTGTGTTGTTTTTTTTCTAGTGATTGTTGTCATAAATCTCCAAAATGCTCAATCATGGGTGCATGACAGACCGACATGAAATTTGGAAGATGTTTGATGCGATTTCTGGAACCTATGATCGCACCAACCGCATCATCAGCTTGGGACAGGACAGGCGCTGGCGCACAAAAATGGCGCGCATGGTGCCAAAAGGTGCTTTGCGCATTTTGGATTGCGCCACAGGAACTGGCGATCAACTCCTTGCTCTTCTCCAGCACAATCCGCAGATCAATCACGCGTGCGGAATCGATCTTTCAGAAGAGATGCTCAAAATCGCGCGCCAAAAAAATGCACACATCGAGTGGAGGCATGCTTCTTGCTCTGCGCTTCCTTTCTCCGACGGAGCTTTTGACTGCGTGACCATCTCTTTTGGCGTGCGCAACATCGAACATCTTGAAAAGGCGCTCCACGAGTTTTTCCGTGTGCTAAAACCGGGTGGGCGTCTGCTCATTTTAGAAACTTCTCTTCCTCAGAATGCCTTTGTGAGGGCTCTACATCTTTTTTATCTACGACACCTTCTTCCCAAATTGGGTGCATGGCTATCCAAAAACAAAGATGCGTACATTTACCTCAACAAAAGTGCCGAGACTTTTCCTTGCGGGAAGAACTTTTTAGCACTCCTTAAACAAGCAGGTTTTCGTGACGAAGTCCACCACCCTCTCACCTTTGGAGCTGCCGCCATCTACACAGCAGAACGCTAAAAAAGTCTACTGGAAAGAAGGTGCAGAAGGGCTTTTTGTAGCCCAAACTTTTTGCCCTTTTTCAGGAAAAGATAATACGTGGGACGGTTGTCCAGAAAAACTATGCTTTTCTGCACAAAGCGTGCCCATCATGCCAGCTCGTACCACTCTTGAGCGCCCCCATTCTCGAGTCGACACCCCAAATCCCCTGGAGTGGGAAAGAATTGTGCAGCGGGCACTTCTTGCCATCGAGCACAAAAAATTGGAAAAAGTTGTGCTCGCCCGTAAAACGACCTTGACTTTCGAGCACGATCTCGACCCGCTTGCCATTTTAGGCACACTTTCTGCACACACCGTTTTTGCTGTGCAGCTAAATTCTTCCTGCACATTTTTGGGGGCGACGCCTGAAGTGCTTTTTCGGCGCGAGGGCAAAACACTTTTTACGCATGCACTTGCCGGCACGCAAATAGCACAGGCACTTTTTACCGAAAAAGAAGCACAAGAACACAAACTGACCGAGATGTTTTTGCAGCAGCAATTAGAACAATTATGCACGACCCATGCTTGCTCTTCTGTAAACTTTGAACAACATGGCCACCTGCACCATCTTTCTTCGCACATTTCGGGCCACTTAAAACCCCACACCACAGACCACAACATTCTTTCCACACTCCATCCCACTCCAGCCACCTGTGGCTATCCGCAAAAAAAAGCCCTAGACTTTATCCAAGAATATGAGAGTTTCGAGCGCGGCTATTATGCAGGACCTATCGGCTGGCTCTCTTCTGAAAAAGCAGAAGTCGCCGTCGGCATCCGCTGTGCTCTCATCAAGAAAAATCAGATGCACCTTTTTGCCGGGGCAGGTATCGTCAAGGGTTCCGATCCTGAACAAGAATGGAACGAGCTCGAGCAAAAAATTGCACAATTTTTATGTCTAACGAAAGAATAGCGAAGCTTCTGATTGAAGCCCTAGTCAAACAAGGCGTGCGCGATTTCTGCTTATCGCCAGGCTCTCGTTCTACTCCTCTTACTCTTGCCATCGCTGAGCACCCTGAAGCTATCTCTCATGTGCATTTTGACGAACGGGGCATGGCCTTCCAGGCACTCGGCATCGCTCAAGGATCCAAGCGTCCCGTTGTCGTGTGTGTCACTTCAGGCACAGCAGTGGGCAACCTTTTTCCTGCTGTGATGGAAGCTTTTCATAGCCACACACCTCTCATCATCTTAACGGCAGACCGCCCTCCCGAAGAAAGAGACTGCGGAGCAAATCAAACGATCGATCAAGTCAAAATCTTTGGTAGTTTTGTGCGCGAGGCCGTCGATCTTCCCTGCCCCTCAAACTCCATTCCCGACGCCTATTTTGTAGGGAGAATTGCGCGCGCCCTTTTTAAAGCACAACAAGGCCCTGTCCATCTCAATTGCATGTTCCGCGAGCCTCTTTTTTCAGAGACACCCTGTCCGTGGCCAGAAGTACCCGAGCGCACCTATGTTCCCTTGCAAACTGTTCCTGTAGATCTTGAAAAATGGGCCCATCTTTTTTCTTTCGAGAAGAAAGGGATCATCATCGCCGGAAAGCTCTCATCTAGTGACGGCATCGCGGAACTTGCAGAAAAGCTCAAATGGCCACTTTTTGCCGATCTGCTTTCAGGCATTCGAGGAAACGGAATTTTTTACTATGATCTTTTGTTAAAAGCTCAGGAGGATTTTAGCACCGAATGTGTGCTCCACTTCGGAGGACGCTTCCTGACCAAGTCCCTGCTTCACTATCTTGAAAAATGTAAACCAAAACTATACGTGCATGTTTCCGAGGATCCTTCACATTACGATCCTGCGCATCTTGTGACGCATCACATGCCTAGCTGCCCTGCGCTTTTTTGTCAGTACATGCTTACAGCTGTAAAAACACAGCAGGATTCTACGTGGCTGAACATGTGGAAAGAACCAGAGGAACATATCAAAACCCACCTGCAAGAAACGCTAAAAAAAGAAAGCGAACCAGGACTCATGCATACCCTTGCAACAATTCTTCCTTACGAGTGGACTCTTTTTCTTTCCAATAGCATGCCTGTGCGCGATGCCGATGCCTTTCTTTTCCGTAAAGAGGGGTTTGGGCCCATCTTTTCCAACCGTGGCGTTTCGGGCAGCGACGGCAACATAGCAACTGGTGTCGGCGTCGCAATCGGCACCCAAGCACCAACACTTGCAGTGCTCGGTGATCAGGCGTTTTTACACGACCTAAATTCACTTGCCCTGCTCAAAAAATCCCCCTACCCGATCATCCTCCTCGTCATCAACAACGGTGGAGGCGGAATTTTTTCCCTTCTTCCCATCGCCAAAAAAACCCCACATTTTGAAAAGTTTTGGGCGGCAGCCCACACGATGACTTTTGAAAAAGCCGCCGAGCTTTTTGACATTCCTTATCAAAAAGGGATCGAGAATTTAGAGGCGCTTTTTCAGCAGCCTCAAACGTGCATTGTTGAAATGACCAGCTCAAGACAGGAAAACGTCCGCATCCATGAACAACTTAATTTTTCTGCATGGGTTTCTGGGGTGTCCTGAAGATTGGAGCCCTGTCATGCACGAGCTTCAAGACACTTTTGCGTGCCGTGCTATTGCTTTGCCAGGACACGGGGGAGGTAGTTTAGACTATTTAAAAACCACACAAGCCACGCTCATCGGCTACTCGATGGGGGCAAGAGTGGCTCTTGCCTACAGAAACCCTGCATCACGTGTGATTGCACTTTCGGCGCACCCAGGACTGACGTGCGAAAAAGAACGACATGCGCGCCTAGAACAGGACGAAAAACTCGCAAAAAAACTCACAAGCATGCCTTTTGCACAATTCCTCGATGAGTGGTACGCAAAGCCTCTTTTGTCCACACTAAAACGCCAACCCACCCTTTTTACCCAAGTAGACCGGAAATACGACGAGAAAGGAAAAA
>CAZLDZ010000001.1:0-30343 GCA_964558435.1 uncultured bacterium | reverse complement strand
GAAGAGGAGTGGGACGAAGTCCTCAGCGTCAATTTAAAATCTGTCTATAACACGTGCCAGACGCTGATGCGCCCGCTCATCAAAGCCAAAAGCGGAAAAATCATCAATATTTCCTCCGTCGTTGGCTTGACAGGAAATGCAGGCCAAGTGAATTATGCTGCATCCAAATCGGGAATGATCGGCTTTACAAAAGCCCTCGCCCAAGAGCTTGCCTCGCGTGGCATTTGCGTCAACTGCATCGCCCCTGGTTTTATCCAGACGCGCATGACAGATGCCTTGACAGATCCGCAACGCGAAGCAATTCTCAAAAAAATCCCGATGGGACGTATGGGCAAGACCCAAGAAATTGCCGACGCAGCCGTGTTTTTAGCAAGCGCGCTGTCGAATTACATCACAGGGCAAGTGCTCACCGTCGATGGCGGAATGGTTATGTAACTTTAGTAAATTGGAAAGGAAGGAGACTATGGAAGGAAAGACAGCATCTATTGAAAAAGAAGTGATCGACATCGTCACCGAACAGCTCGGCGTCGATGCCGCAGACGTCACACTGCAAAAGTCGTTCGTTGAAGACCTCAACGCCGACTCACTCGATCTCACAGAGCTCATCATGACATTTGAAGAGCGCTTCGGCTTTGAAATATCCGAGGAAGAAGCCGAAAAACTCAAAACTGTCGGCGATGTTGTTGCCTATATCCAAGCCAAAAAGAAGTAAGCGATGCGGGGTGGTCACAACCCCGCATAATTAAAGTTAATAATCATAATTTTAATTATTGAATCTCTAGCAAGAAAATGGTATGCTTTTTATTCAAAAACAAATGGAGACACTATGATCAATAGCATATTTGCGAGAAATCCAACAGCAGAGTATTTCATGGATTGTATGGCTTTTCCGGCCTATGTATTGGAGCATGAAGCATTTGGCACTGTGGACTACTACACAGAAAAGCCTGTCCCGCAAGTGAAAGACTGCTGGAAACAAATCCTGACACGGATCGCGGCTCTTGTGGCCCCATTTTTTTATGCCTACCAAGCCCTCCTGGGCATCAGTTTGACAATCATATCTTCTCCATTACTTCTTTGTGGTGGGGGAATAGTTCCTGGTTTTGCTGGCTTACATGCGGCAATTTCCTTACAAAATCTCGTCTCTTCCCTTTTAGAAATACCCGAAAAACTGATTTACGGACCCGATTGCCAGCCCAATTACTGCGGCCACAAAGACAGATACCGTCCGAGTGTAGGGAGAGGAGAAACTCCTCAGCCTGATCCTGTTGTTGGCGATGATGATGACTTGGGTGACGTTGACATGAACATTCCTCCGGAGGCCCAAGGCTAATGGACTGCAGATCTGCACTGTATTACGGAGTATTGTTTCCAGCCTTCACTTTGGAGCGCATCGGCTTTGGTGTGCCCATCCAAAACCCGATCTTGCGCGAAATCATTCCGCGCGTCGTGGCTCTGGTGGCACCTTTTTTCTACGCGTATCAGGCCGTGCTGGGCACTTTGGGGTCTTTATTATCTTTGTGCTGTGGTGAGGGCATCAGAACATACACGCGTCGTTCTTACCAAAATTGTGTCTCTTCCCTTTTAGAAATCCCCGAAAAGTTCATCTTCGGCCACGCGAACGGCATCGCTAATTACTGCGGCGACCAAGGTTTACGCTACAATTTTCCCCGGGAAATCGCACAAATCGGTTCACATCCGACTGCTCTTATCAATCCTGGTGCCGACTCCATCTAGTTTGCTATTGATTAAAAAATTACCAAAAGACGAAAGGCTTGACAAAGTGATACACTTGTGATACATCTTAACCTTTTAAAGGTCCCATATGACAACAAAACATCGCAGAATTAACGTCACCTTTAGACCAAGAACGGCAAGAGCTCTAACACGTTTGTCAAAAAAAAGAGATACATCGCTTTCCCATGTTGCACAGGAACTTGTTGAAGAAGCTCTTGAATTGCGCGAAGATATTTATCTTTCCAATCTTGCTGCACAAGCAGAAAAAAGAGCCAAAGGCAAACCAAGAATTTCCGCAGATAAATTATGGAAAGAACTTCATATCGAGTAGAGTTCCTGGATCAAGAAGTTTTAAAGCAATTCAAATCGCTGCCAAAAGCTATTCAAAGAATGTTAGGAAGAGCAATGCGGGATCGACTGGAAGTCGATCCTCTCAGTTTTGGTAAACCGCTCCGCTATAGCCTGAAAGGTCATAGAAGGCTGAGAATAAATGCATATAGAATTGTTTATCGTATTGAAGAAGCCAGAAAATCTGTTGTTATTGTTGCAGTTGATCATCGAAAAGACGTTTACGATGATTAATCTTGTCCCGCAAAAAAGTGCTCTTCTAAGGCCTTGAGCCTATCTGCAAAATCTTTGATTTTGCGGAGCAGCACTTGTTGCTTGTTGTGCTCGTTTAGGGGGAGCACGGGGCTGCCGGCGTATTTGCCGCTTTTTGTGATGGATTTGCTGACGCCGCCTTGGGCGCCGATCATGACGTTGTCCGTGATGTGGGCGTGGCCGGTGACGCCTGTTTGGCCGCCGAAGACGACGTATCTTCCCGTTTTTACGGAGCCGGCGATGCCGGTTTGGGAGACGATGATGTTGTGTTCGCCGATGATGACGTTGTGGCCGATCTGGACGAGGTTATCGATTTTAGTGCCACGGCCGATGCGCGTCACTTTAAAGCGGGCGCGGTCGATGGTGGTGTTCGCACCAATTTCGACATCATCTTCGAGGATCACAATGCCGAGTTGATCGAGTTTTTGATGGTGCCCTTGCGCATCTGTCGTATAGCCAAAGCCGCACGATCCGATGATGGCACCGGGTTGCAGGATGACACGACTTCCGAGCTTGCAGCCTTCACGCACTACGGCGTGCGCATGCAGAAGACAATCTTCCCCAATAAAGACGCCTGCGCCGATACAAACGTGTGGCGCAAGGCGTGTGCGATCACCGATCGTGGAACCTTGATCGATGACAACATAGGGGCCGATCTCAACATCTTTTCCCAGAACAACACTGGCATGGATGGCAGCTGTGGGGTGGATGCCGCAAAAGCCGGATTCTAGCTTGCGAATCAGGTGCTCAACAATCTGTTGGAAGGTGCGCGAGGGATTTTCTGAGACAAGGAAATTTTTTCCTTGCACCAGCTCAATGCCAGGCGCAACACAGATGGCGCCCGCATGGGATTTATCCAGCGCTTCTTTGTAGTGCATGTTTGCAAGAAACGAGATATCGGTTTTTATAGCTTCTTCCAAGGAAGCGACGCCGGTGATCACATATTCTGGATCACCGACGAGCTCAGCACCGGTTATCTGTGCAAGTTGCCCGAGACTTGGCATTTTACTTGGTCTGCTCAGGGGCTACAGGTGCCTGTTCATTGCTTGCAGGAAGAACAGGGGTTTGTGTTTGTGCCTGGGCTTTTTTCTCCTGCTCAAAGAGGCGGTCCATCTCGCCAATCACAAGAGTTGTGATCTCATTTTGCGGAGAGTAGAAGAAGCAGGCGTCTTTATTGATAACCATGCCGATTTTCTTTTCTTTGGCAACACGTTCTGCTGCTGCAGAAATGCTCGTAGCAAGCGTTTGCATCACGCGCATGTTCGCTTGGTTCAGCACTTGGTAGTACTGGTTTTGGTAGCGCGCCATCTCATCATTGAGAGCTTGGAATTTGTTTTTCATCTCATCTTCTGCTTCAGGAGAAAGCCCATCCATGTATTCAGCATCGTTCATTTTGTTGCTGATTTCGGTGAGCTGTTTTTCGGTGTCTTCGATCAGAGAGGAAAGCTGCTTTTTCAGAGCTTCAAAAGTGCCCTGTTCTTGTTTCCCGAGTTTGGAATCTGTGATGCATGTTGTGAAATTGACAATCCCGTAGGGGGTTGTCGGCTCCACTGCAAATGCAGCTCCACACAGAGCTGTACATGTAAGAATCATTGATAGTTTTTTCATAGTGTTCTCCTTAAAAAAGTTAAAATTGTCCTCCCATCTGGAAGAAAAAGTTTCTGACTTGACCATGGAAATCGGGGTTCACAGGAATCCCGTAACCCAAGGTGAACGGAACGCGGTTCAAGAGAGAAAGCCTGCTGCCGATACCATAGCTCATATTGTAGGGTCCAAATTCAAATCGATTTAAGGATACCGAACCGGCATCGATAAATACAAATACATCCATAAAACTAAAAATTTCTTGCAGGTACTCTAAAGAAAAGAGTGTAGAGGAGATGCCCCCTGTGGGATCACCGCCGGGGAAGTGGGGACCCAAATCGAAGGGGACGTAACCGCGTACAGAGTTTTCTCCGCCGAGGAAGAAGCGTTCACTTAAAGGAATGTCTTTAGACTTCGGGGTCCACAGAATCGGCTGGATGAAGCGGAACTCCCAGCGGTATTTCAGAACGCCGCGTGACCAAAGAGGCTGGTAGTAACTGTTGATGTAACCGAGGCGCAAGAAGCTAAAATCACCGCCCACCCCCGCAAATTCCCCCTCAATAAAGGAACGCAGGCCTCGATGGGGTTTTAGCGCGCTGTCGGTCGAATCGTAATTCATCGACACCGAAGCTGCAGAGATTAGGCCGCTGTTTTGCTCTTGCTGACGTTCGGCTTGGCTCACCTTGCCTGAGATGTGGATATTTGCGTCTTTGATTCGGTATTTGGTTCCAAATGTCCAGTAGGGGGTCAGTGGGTAAGAAGCGTAGAAAGTAGCCCCCAGCGTCCAGATCTCATAATCGTCCGACTGCAAACTACTAATGCCCTGTTCACCTGTAAAACCCACGCGCCAGAGCGTATCTTTAAAGTACGGGGTCAGCCAAGAGAGAGTGTAGGTTCTTTGTTTGGCACCGAAGTTTAAACGAGCGTGGGCGTATTCGCCGCCCCCGCGTACTGCAGCGACCCCTTTACTAAAGATTTGGAAAAGTCCTTTGTAGTTGAAGTTGTTTTCAGAGATATCAAGCCCCCCGAAAATATTGTCCGCTGAGCTAAACCCTGCAAAAAGGCTGACATTTCCCGTGTGGGCTTCTTCGACTTCAATGAAGACATCGCGGTAATTTTCGCCAAGAGATTGGTCGTCTTGGGTGCGCACCGCGTAGACGTTCACTTTTTTAAAATACCCCATGCTTTCTAAGCGGGTCTGCGTAGCCTTGAGTTTTGCCGAATCAAAAGTCTCACCGGGGATTAAGAGCGACTCATGCAAAACCACACGCGCCTGTGTCTGGACGTTTCCGATCACGCGGATCATGCCGATCTTGTACTGCTCTCCCTCTTCGATTTTAAAGTGCACGTTGTAGATCGGCTCATTTTCCACAAGTTGCGTGTCGTACTGCACGCTTGCTTCGATGTAGCCTTTTCGTCCGTACAAATCTTTAATCGCTTGCGCCGTCTCGCGCAGATTTTCGGGAGAATAGTGCTGCTCAGGGTGCACAAGAAAACGTTTTTCAATCTCCTCATCTGTAAACAGAGTATTTCCTTCAAAAGTCACTTCGCCAAAATGGAAAATCGGTCCGTGCTCAGCTGTGATCTCGATGATGATTTTTCCCTGCGTGGGAGCCTCTAAAATTTGCACATCGACTTTGGCGTCCGCGTAGCCTCGATTCTGCAGATACTCTGAGATGATCAAGTTGTCTTGCTCGAGCATTTCTTCGTTGTAGATCCCTGTCCCAAAAAACCAGCTCGTCAGAAGATTGTATTTTTTTGTGCGGATCATCTCCAGAAGATCGCTTTTTTCACTCGAAGAAAATCCCTTAAATTCAATGTCGGAAATTTTGCCCGAACGCCCCTCGTGCACTTCGATTTCAATCTCCACTTCATTGGTTTTGGGATCGGGAATTACGCGGTAGCTCAGTTGCGATTCAAAATAGCCCTTTTTGATGTAGAGCGCTTTGACTTTGTTAAAAGCCTTGTTGAATGCAGGACGGTTAAAAGTCGATGACGGTTTAATCCCGAGCTCTTTTCTCAGAGCTTTCGTTTTGAGATGTTGGTTTCCCACCCACTTGATTGCGCGAATCTGGGGCCTTGGCCACAACTTCACCGTGATGTAAATTTCCCCATTCATGACCTCGACTGACGGCTCAATTCTGTCGTATTCTTCTGATAGCGCTTTCAAATCCGCATCAAAAATGGATTGGGAAAAAGGATCCCCAATCTTCGTCTTCATTTTTGAAACAACTGTTTTGGAATCAAACGTGTAGTGCGGAGGTGGGTTCTCAAGAATGGCATCGATCTTCGCCACCGGCCGCTCTTCATACGCCTCCACCGGCGCCGCATGCACAGGCAGCTGCGCAATGGGAGCACACGTGAAGAAGAAAATAGAAAACCAGCGGATCGAGGATTTTCCCATACAAAATGTTTGCCAAGTATAGAGAGTATCAGAGAATTAATGCAAACAAACTAAAAAATAAGAGAAAACAAGATGAACACGATCGGCTTCGCCGGCACGATCCGCTCCTGACGGAGCGGGCACGATGATTTTTCCTCATCCTGCCGCTGCGCTAGCAGCGATCGTGCCGGCGAAGCCGATCGTGTTATTTTTTCTTTCTCTGGTGGCTAATAAAATTAGTAGCTTTGGGATTTGCCGCAGCCGCAGGAGCCTTTTGCATTCGGGTTTGTGATTTTAAAGCCCGAACCGTGCAAGCCGTCGACATAGTCGATTTCAGAACCTAAAAGTCTTGAGACAATTTTGCGATCGACATGGATCTCGACACCATGCGAAGAAAACACCTGATCGTTTGCGCTCGCTTTTTCCGAATAATCGAGCACATACTCAAAACCGGAGCAGCCCGCCGCTTTGTCGCCAAAACGCAGGCCCCAACCTTCGTGGCCTTCATCCTTCAAAATGCTCTGATATTTTTCTGCAGCACGCTTCGTCATCTGGATTGTCGATGTGTCCACAGGCTCCGCTAATACTGCGTTTAAACGGCGCACCAGCTCATCAATTTCTTCCTCAGGAAAGCCGTGTCCCAGCATGCCCGCCTCCAGCGTCTCCCACGTCGATGCCTGGCACCCGACACAGTGCAAACCCGCATTGGTGATTTCCTGCGCCAGTTTCTGGCTCTTCTGCGGAAAGCCCCCCAGAATCTCTTCAATCGTCATATCTCTTCGAATCTTTTCTTGCGTCTCCATGAATTCTCCTAAAAGTTAATTTTTACGCAGCCCCCGCGGATCTTGCATTGACAAGCCAATCGTTCATTTTTGAAGTCGCCGAGAAAGTCTTTTTCCTCTTGAGTGAATTCCGAAAGATTTTGCATGCCCTCTTCCACTTCGATCACGCACGTGCCACACACCCCTTCCGTACATGCAAAAGGAACGCCCGCCTCTTCACACGCCTCCTGGATCGGAGAGCCGTCTTCCAAGGTCTTTTCTTCGCCTGTCGGATTAAAGATGAGTTTTGCCATGAAGGCAAACTCTACCACACCCCCACATATAAAGGGAAGGTGGGCGTTTTATAGACTAAAATTTTAACATTGCGTAAATTTGGATGCTAAATGTTTTTTAGAAGAGAAACCACAGAGATAAGAACCACAGAGGCAGCCTGCGGCTGCAGGAAGAATAAATATTTCAACACAAATAGAAGAATGTAACAGTTTAACAGGAAACATTCTCGGGGCAGCCATTGAAGTGCACCGTGAATTAGGTCCAGGGCTTTTAGAATCAGCTTATGAAGCTTGTTTGGTTTATGAATTAAAGTTAAGAAATTTATTTGTGGAGTCTCAAAAGCCTTTGCCAGTTTTTTACAAAGATGTCATGCTCGATTGTGGGTATCGTCTTGATTTAGTTGTTGAAGGTAAAGTTATTATAGAAATTAAATCGGTTTCTGGATTTTCAAAGATATATGATGCGCAGCTGCTTTCTTATTTAAAGTTATCTAATTGTAAAATTGGTCTATTGATTAATTTTAATGTAAAATCCTTGAGAGATGGCATGCGTCGGTTGAAAATATGATTTTTCTCTGTGGTTCTTGTCTCTGTGGTAAAAAAATCTTAATTCTTTTGACGAACTCGTTTTTAAACTAAAGACAGTTGTCGATGAAGAAGCACGGGGACCATCACGCGGATTCCCAAGAAGCTTTCAAAGGCTAGGCGTATTTGGGCATCCTTTTCTCTAGTCACCTTCTGTATCGCTGCTTGCGCCTTGGCATTTTCAGAAGCAAGAAGAGCTTTTTGTCTTAAAGAGCCGAGGAAGCCTGGAGGGATTGAGGTTTCGAGCAACTCAACAGATACCTTTTTCCCAATCAAGGTTGGGAAAATGACCGCATCTTCAAAGGAAGGGTTTTTGATCGATATGCGGCTGTCGAGGGAAACAGTAGCTTCTGTTTCCACCCGATATTTCGGGCAGGCGTCTGTTGTTAAAGTTCCATCGCTCTTGACAGAGCAGCTGTAGCGCCCCGCTTTGAAACACAGAGGAAGAGACTCCTCGTCCAATTCCACAACAGTCTCAATCGTATCGTAATGGTCTAAATCCACCTCGCGCGGCTGGTGGGGGGGGAGAGAATAAACCATAAAATCTTTCTCATTTTCACTATTTTTTAGACGCACCACAACATATCTTGATCCTGTGTTCTTTAGAGTTATGTTTGGGCCTTCCGACAAGCCCTGTTCTTTGAATGTCATTCCGCCCACAGCATCGATTTCGGCAGTTAAATGGTATTGATGTGCGGGAATTGTTTGTGTCTGTTTGGCACACGCAGAAATCGTTGTTGTGTCTGAAAAATCATGCGTAAGCGAGAGAAATCCTGTCTTGTTTTTCGGGGCTCCCAGATTCTCGTCCCAGTTGAGGTCTCGATTGTGTAGCATAAAATGGACCTCTGAACCCTCAATCTCATGCGCAAGATGAATGTGCGCTCGTGCCGCATAGGTGTCCGGATGTCTGCGATGAGGGGGCGTTAAAATCAGCTCTTGAGCCCTTTTAGATGGCTCCATCACCAAACGCTTCACGCCCGCCTTTTTCTGCAGATGCGCCGCATTTAAATAGATTTCATTTAAAGAATGGGTGTTCAGTAAAAATTGCTCAAGCCGGGCCCGGTCTGTCTCACAATCAAGATAGGCATTCACCTTCAGGTCGATCTCTTTAAACTTCCACAGAAGGGGAAATTCACGATCGTAACAAAGCCGATCAATGAAATCGCAGAAACGCTCCCAAATGCTCTCAGGAACCCGCTCCAAGCGGAGCTTGCCCTGTCCGTCCAAAGCATAGCGCATCCCATCATCGGCGCGCTTGGCTTGCACAGCGACCAATTCTTCCGTCAGCTTCTGATATAATCTATTTGCTTCAGTAATATATGACATAATTAATAATTAATTATAACAATAATAATTATTTAAATCAATAAAAAAATGGCCATATTCTTTCGAATATGGCCATTCGATCCTTACTGCCTAGCGGCAGGTGGGATTAGATGACGCCAACGTCACCAATCTGCGGTCCGCTTCTTTTGCTTTCACGGTCACCAGAACCAGGTGGTAAAACACCAGTTCCTGTGCCGGAATCAGCTGGAAGCTCAAGAAGATGAGGACGTGAAGGAACATCCTGCATGTCTACTATGCTCAAAGAAGCTTTAGGAGCATCTTTTTTGCTTGCAAAGAGACCAGAGAAGAATTCAGAGACTCTTGCGCCAATGCCAGGCTGATTAGCTTGCTCAGCTTTTTGCTTAGCAGCTTGCTCAGCTTTCTCAGCTTTTAACTGGGCAGCGTGCTCTTCTTTCTCAGCTTGGGCAATTTCTGCATCCAATTTAGCTCTGAGACGTTTTTGGCCACTTTCTGCAAACTGTGCAATGACTGCCATATGGTCAGCATCAAAGCCTTGTTGCTGTGCAGCAATCATAGAAAGCTGCTCGAGAAGTTCGTGGTTTCCGAAGTATCTCTGTGCTGCTTTAACAATTTTGTAGCAACCGACTAAGAACCCAAATACAATGATAAATGGGGTAGCTGCTATGTAGAGACCTGCAGCAATCACTCCAAATGTTACTGCGCGAACAATAAGACACGCTAAAAGAAAAATAGCTCGAACTATTGACATTCCAGCATGGGTAATTCCGTCAGCACGGAGAAACCTAGCCAAGAAATCTAGACCGAGTCCACCTCTTTTAAAGCACAATCCATCTATAAAGTTCATGAGTTGCAGAGGGATGTAGCTAAGGCGGTCAGCGATAGCTGCTGGGGCCAAAATGCGTGAAAATTCGATGAATGAACGTGTATTATCTTCTTCGTTAACCTCTCCGAGGCCGCTTGTCACTCTTGAGAAGCCGATCTCGAGATTTTTAGGAAGATTTTCCCAGAACTTCGTGATGGTTTCACGACCAAAGCAGCTCACTGCTTCTTGAGCGCTTTTATCAAAAGCTGCTACTCTTGAAGGGATAGCTGAAACAGCATTTTGCAATGTTTTGCATTTGCTGAGCTTTGGGCTTTCAGCTGCAGCAGATGCTGAACTTGTTGGTGCTGCTAGGGGTAAAGATACTCCAGCTGCGTCTAATATTAATTTACCTGACATAATTAAAAACTCCTTTTAAAAGTGTTGTTTATTTTTATTACTTAACAGAGTTTTTGTTTTTCTGTTAAAGTTGGTTAGATTATATATATTTTTATTATTAAAAGTAAATAATTTTGTTTTATTTTCTGTAAGCTTCTGATTGTTCGTACGTTAGCATTGCTTCCGTTAAAGATTCTCTGAAAGAATATATATAAAATTTATTTGTTCGTGAGCGGTTTTGCTCTTCTACGCTCTTTAGGTAGGCTTTATAGTCCTCTTGCAGCTTTTCTAAATGGGCCTTATCTCTTCCTGCGGCCTTTTTAATGCAATCTTCCAAGGTTGGAGTCCATGGCATCCAGCTAAGGATAGGCTGGTAATACCTTTGCTTAAGGTGTTCATATCTGGTCAGAGGCACAGAATTTGCCTTTTTCAAGCGCGCTAAAATGCCAGCGTGTACTGGGGAGCTGGGTTGCAGTGCAACTTCACGTGCCGGAAGTGGGAGCGCGGTACCTACATCCGATTCTAGGTCGACGGCTTCCACAGGTGCATCTACAACAGGCGAGACTCTCCCCGAGCGTGAAGCTCGACGTGGGCTTGGAAGCGGACTTGCTAGGTCTGTTTCGTCGTCTGAGGGTAGTTCTTGGGCTGGTGCTTCAGGCGTTGGCGAGATGGGGCGTGAGGGAACAGGACTTGCGGGGTCACCTTCATCTTCTCCTTCTTCGCCATCTGAGGGCATTTCTTCGATTTGCGGGTGAGACGCGGGCGAGGCTGAGCGCGAGGGGGCTGGGCTTGCACCTTCTGAATCGGTGCCAAGGCAAATATTTTTAAAGGCTTGCCAAGCTTTTAAGGCGTCACCTTTGTGGGCTTGAAAGCTTGAGGAAGCCTCAAATTTAAAACCAGCTTCGCTTGCTTCTGCTCCAGCCTGAAGGTGTCCTGTTACTTGGGTTACCATATGAGCTTTAGCAAGTGCAATAAACGCTTTTTTTGCGGCAGCGTGCATTCTGTCATCGAGATCGTGCGATGCGCCGGTGACTTCAATTTCAAGTTGAAGACATCTTCCGTAATCAATTGTTATAGTTTTTGTAGTCATAATTGCCTCTTTTTATGCTAATTTAAAAAATATTATATATTAACGAGTTGTTTATTTCAAGTTTTTATTTTAAGTAATAAGTTACTGATTGTTAACGTGTTATGTGTGCAGCTTTACAGAAATGGGCAAAAAGCGTTCAATGATGGGTCTTATGGAAGCTCCGCTCATTGAAGAAAACCATCCGCCTTTTCGCAGCATTTTGATCTTTGGGCCGCCGGGGGCGGGGAAGGGGACGCTGGGCAAGTTTTTAAGTAGTGAGGGGAACCATTTTCACCTTTCGTCGGGGGACATTTTTCGGGGGCTTTCGCCCGAGTCGCCGGCGGGCAGGCTTTTCCATGCTTATGCGGGGAAGGGGCATTTGGTTCCGGATGAGGTGACGCTGCAGATCTGGCGCCACTATGTGGGGGGGCTCATTGCCACCAATCGTTACTTTCCCCACCAGCAGTTTTTGCTTTTGGATGGGGTCCCACGGACCCTTAAACAGGCGGAGCTTTTTGACCCTTTCCTTAAGATCTTGCATATCATTGTCTTAGATACTAGAAACTACGATGCTCTGATTAAACGCATGCAGCGGCGGGCGGTCATTGAACGGCGGATGGATGATGCCGACGATAAGGTCCTGCTCACCCGGATGCAAGTCTATGAAAAAGAGACATCTAAGCTTTTAGAACACTACCCGTCACGGCTCATTTCCCGTTTCAATGCTGACCAAAGGCCTCTCGAAGTCCTTCGAGATGTGCTAGTTAGGCATTGTGATCTATTAAGTCATTCCGAAGAATAAATAATTGTAGTAAATAATTTACTAATTACTATATAATGATAGTTGCTTAAAGGAAATTAACTTATGGCAACTAAATCTAGTGGAATTATAGTTCCGGATCAGAAGGGCTTATATGCGCCAGTCCCTGAAGAGCTGCAAATGCAGGCGGCAAGGTCCCTATTTGCTCTTTTTTCGCGCACGGCTGCGCGTCCGCTTGTGTTGTCTTCGCGTCCGCATGTGAGCTGCGCGGTCTCTTCTGCTCAGGATTGCGTGACAGATCAGTGTATGATTGCGCGTCTTGTGCCAGGTGTCGCAAGCGATGCTCTGGACGGCACAATGGGGCTTTCTACGGGAGTAAACGCTTTTCTTGGTGCCAATGGCGCTCTCAGAGCTAGAGCGAAAGCTGCTCAAGCAGCAAGCGTCGGTTACGCCGATGGCGAGCGCGCCGCACATGTTGAACTCGCAGGCCGTGTTGTACAAGCTGCTGGTGGAACATTGTTCTTTGGTGTGCGTGGCCTGACACTTGCTTCCTACATCAAAAATGTCGATACTTCGAGCGCTATTGTACCGACTCTTCTCGGTCGAGTGACCTATATTGTTTCTACAGTCGGTAATGCACTCTGGGGCGTCTTCTACGCGCTTTTAGGGGTGCTTTGCATGGTCGAAATTTACAATGCTTCTAAATTCCGTGCAGAGCTTGAAGAAGCAATGCGACCAGGTGATGATCAGCTCGTTCGTTTTAAACAGTTCTGGGATAAATGGAATGGTCGAGAAATTGTGAATGCGGATGATCTCGGAGATTTTGAAACGCGTGTTGAAGCTGGACGCGCACATGCAATTGCTCGACTGAAAAAAATGGGATTAGGCCACCTAACGCAGAAAGAACTTGAGCGTATTGTATATGCAATCGCAGTAAGAGAAGCTGCGGCGCAAAACGAAGATCCAGATGTCCAAGCAAGTGGAGTTACCTTCACACCTAAAACTGTGCTTGAATTCATTGGATTTGACGTTCTCAAGGAACGTTATTTTGCACAGCGCAGACTTGCACTCATTGCTGCTATGGGTCCTGTTTGTGCCAAAAAATTTGAAGATCTTGGTAAGAAAATAGATTTTACAAAACCAGTCGATGAAAGACATGTAGGCGCTTTGAAAACTTTATTGAAAGACATCCGCGCGCAGATGGATGCTAACTTCTGGGTGAATGTGGGCTACCTCGTGGCGTGCATGATCGGCGTTGCAGCGACAATCGCTCTGTTTGTTTGCACGGGCGGACTTGCACCGCTTCTCATCACGGTGGCGTTCTTAGTTGTCGGGGGGCTCATGATCCTTCTTGATGGTTACTGCGTGAACAAAGCGCTTAAAACGGCGCAGCCACATGAATTTGACAAGACGATGCTTGCCGTCAGCAGTGCGATTGCCCTGATAGGGTTTGCAGCATCTATTGCTGTGATTAGTGTTCTGTCTCTCGGAATCGTACCGCTCATTGCGACGCTTGTCATTGCGACTCTCTGGCTCGGAGTCAATGGGTATACCTGGAGTAAGCTCCTTTGGAATGCAAGTGAGCAGTGCACTCTTGAGCAGTTCAGACAGCGTCTCGAAACAGAAAAAGATAAAGAGAAATTAAAGCGACTCTTTAAAAACTTGCGCACGATTGACCGTCAAGCCATTCTGCGTGAAATTGGAAGAGGAGGTCTAGCCCAGGGCCGCCTTTATGTTTCTTCTGCAAGAAATATAACCGGTGATGCTTTTAAGCAAGCTGTCAATAGACGCATTGACAGTTTATCTGCAAGAAAACGCACTCTTGCAGCCAATAAACTTAATGCAATTGCAGCTTCATCATTATTTATTCCGATTAAAAGCAAATAATTAAAATTATAATTATTATATAAATTTTAATTTACTATGACTATAAGTAATAATTGTTTATATTATTACCATGTCAACTGTTCAATACAATCCATTCTTTGGTAGCATGGCCCAGGGCGAGCTTGATCTCGTCATGGATACCTCTGTGCTGGCACGGGGGGCGGTGGGAACCTGGAATGCTCTTCAAGGGGTTCAGGATCCTGCGACGTTTCCGGCTCTGGGACTTACCACGATCTTGAGTTTCTTTTCGGGGTTGTCGATGCTGAATCGCCAATGGTTTTGGCTACAAACAAGCGAAGAAGGTGTGGGAACAGCTATTGCGTCTTGTGAATGCGCGCGCGGCGCTGTTTTGACGGCGGCGGGTCTTACCTATATTCCGATCCGTGTGCTGGGCATTTGGGCAAATCTGACCACATCTAAGACTTATGAAGTGGCTCTAGGGATTTTTAACCAGGCGGGGATGGGTCTTTTTGCCGTCTTTGGTGGTTTGGGTGTGATCTCCCAGATCATCTCGCTGAGTGAACATGTGATATTTAGGCTCGAGCTTAATGCGCTCCAAGACAATTTTGACCGTATGACTTTGATCAATCAGAAGTCATCTCGTGAACTTTGGCGTCTATTTGGTTCTTCGCATTATGAAATTGTCCAGGATGACGCCATAGATTTGGCATTTATTGAGAATAACAAACACATTTTCTGGACGTCGGTAGGGCTTGTTGTCACGATTTTTGCAACGCTTTCTTCAGTGATCCCTCTGGTTTCGGCAGATGCACAGGCGGTGTTAGTATCATCAGCGCTCAATGCAGCGACTGGGGTGTTTTTCTTGATTGCGGATGCCTATGCTCTTTATAAGAACGCACAATATGCTGGGAAAGGGGTCTATGATCAAGAGCTTTTTGCATGCGTCGGCGCAACCTGTATCGCTGCGCTGGGGTTTGCGGCCTATCTCGGTGAAAATCTCGTCTCTTGCGCCCTTACGGGCACGCTGGGCATTCTTTGGCTCGGCATCGCCTGCATCTGCATGACTTAAAGTAGAGTTTCGAATGGGCAAAACCGGGCACATGATAGCTAGGATCAGCATGGTATGTGTGGTAAGATGTGTATTCTTAACATCGGTGTTCATGGCTTGATTCTTTTTTTCTTAGGACGTTTTTTCGTATCTTTAATTTTTGTAACCAAGATTACATTGTGCCCCCACGGGATCTGGGAGATAGGGAGCTCTTCAAATTGTTTCACGGTCTGTGAGACTTTTTCATAAGATAGGTAAAAAGCTCTCATTTTGAACAGATTAGATCGTGAAAACCCGCTAATCCCTGGGAATTCCTTTTGCAGCTCGTTTCCTAATGATTCGATTTTCTTCTGTCTAAAAGTAGAGTTTGGCGCTGGCGGTGAAGCCTTGGAGGCTGAGGTTGCCGCGGGCTCGATTTCCACTGCCTGAAGAGGTGAGGCTTTCTCCTGAATAGTTAAAGAGTTGATTTTGGTGGAACCAGAGGGTGTATTCCCATCCGAGATCCACTTCGAAATGGTAGCGGTCTTTGTAGGTGCCGGGCTCGATGTGGAGACCTAAGGCCGCTTCGAGCTCTGGGACAAGATGATGGAAATTTGTGCGCGTGTTTACGTACGTTCCTTGGAGAATGGAGGGGGGGATTGTGTTCAGGGTTTCTGTCATTTTTTGCTGCACGCAAAACCTGCCGCCGATGAGTCCAAAGGCGGCGTTACCAAAAAGGCCTAGGTGGGTGTTGAAGAGCCAAAGAGAATGGACGCCGCCGCGCAAACCGATACCGCGGAAATTGTGGGTATTGCGGAGTTCGTGGGCTTGCATGTTGAGGTTGGTTGAGCTTGAGCTCATAAGTTCGTTGATTTTGTAGCGCTGGTCGATCCAAGCAGCGCGCAGGCCAAAGTGGGGAGAAAAAAGCAGGTAGCGGTCGATGGGAAGGGGACGGGAGATCTGCAAATCGAGGGTGTTGTAGCGTAGGTTGAGTTTGGAAGAGGCGGAAACAAGAGGGCCGCCCACAAAGCGCGGGTGATCGAGAATGGGAAAAAAAGGATCGAGATTGACATCGCCCACATGGGAGATGGATTTTTTTGCTTCGGCGTTGTAGCGGGTCCAGTTGAGCCAGATTTCCCACTGTTGCTTGGGGATTTTGTAGCCAGCGCCCACACGAAAACCAGGGGCCCATTCAAAACGTGGATGGAAGAAAGAGCCTTTTTTTACAGATTCGGGGTTTGGATTGGAGGGGCCTTTGATTCCTGACTGAGCAAATTCAAGCCCTTCTTCGTGGGCTTTCCAGTAGAGAAAATCGGCGGAGACAAAAAAGCCACAGCCCCGACTGGGAACTTCTGCAAGAAGCGTGGCGCTAGCCAAGAGAAATAAAAAAGCCTTATAGTTCACTTATGTATCCAGAAATTTCCGATTTCCTTGCTTACCTTGCCTCCGAGAGGGGGCTTGCCAAGAATACCCTCGCATCTTATGAGCGTGATCTTGAGCTTTTGCGCGCATTTCTTCAAGTGAAAGATTTTTCGGAGGTTTCAGAAAAAGAGATTGTGCAGTTTTTGGCGCATTTAAAAGAGAGAAGCTATGCGTCAAGCTCGATTTCTCGCGCACTTGTTGCGATAAAAGTTTTCTTCCGCTTTCTAAAGCGGGAGAAAAAAATCGCAAGCGATCCTACGTTGTACTTGGAAGGGCCCAAGCTTGAAGAATGGATTCCTGAAGTGCTGAGCGCAAGCGAAATCGAAAGTCTTTTTGCTGCACCTGATACCAGTTCTTTTTTGGGGGCGCGCGATCGGGCCATTCTCGAAATCTTGTACGCTTCGGGTTTGCGGGTGTCTGAAGTCGCCTCTCTGAATATTCAAGATTTGGACGATGACTTTATTCGCGTGAAGGGAAAAGGGGGAAAAGACAGAGTTGTTCCTGTTGCCAAAATTGCGGTCGGCGCTGTCGATCATTATCTGCTTGAATTTCGCAAAACGAGCGAACATGAGCCGGCGCTTTTTGTCACGAGCCGAGGAAAGCGCATCGGCAGGCAAGAGATCTGGAGGCGCATCAAATTTTACGCGACACGCGCAGGGATCACCAAATCGATTTCCCCACATACGCTGCGCCACTCGTTTGCGACACATCTTCTAGAAAATGGGGCCGACCTGCGCGTCATCCAAGAGATGCTGGGCCATGCCAGCATCGCCACAACCGATCGCTACACGCACATCAGCAAAAAGCATCTGCATGAAGCCTTTCGGGCGTTTCATCCAAGACCTTGACTAAATGTAACTGTTTTGGTTACACTCAGATTTTGTGGATTTTTTGTGGCAATAGAGTCATTTAGGAATAAAAGTTTAAGGAAGTTTTTCGAGACAGGCAATAAGTCTGGAATTCAGGCTGCCCATGCAAAGAAAATTGCTTCTATTTTAGATCGGCTAGATACAGCAGTGGATGTAAAAGATATGAACTTTCCTGGATCGGATTTTCATCCTCTAAAAGGAGAGTTCAGGGGATTTTATTCGGTGCACGTGAATGGGAATTGGACGATAATTTTTCGATTTGTAAATGGCGAAGCTCACAATGTCGATTTAATAGATTACCATTAAGGAGGAAATATGATTAAGAAAAGAAAGCCTACACATCCTGGAAAAATTTTAAATGAGCACTATATTAAGCCTTTGAACTTGAATTTACAAAAGCTTGCTGACCGTTTGGCAATCGCACGAAATACTCTATTTAAAATTCGCGCAGGAAAAGCAAGTGTTACGCCGTCGCTTGCGCTTTCTCTTGCAGAAGCTTTCGACACTTCTCCACAGTTGTGGCTGAATCTTCAGCAAAAATATGATTTGTGGGTGGAAGAAAGCTATCATACACCCATCAAACCCATCGTTAAAAGTGGGAATTTTCTTAGTACCAAACAAAACATTGGAATTATTAGACTAGCAACACGCTAATAATTAACGGCTTAACAACCAACCCAGCGAAAAATGGGGTAAAAGGTGCAATTTTCGCTGAGTATAAAGGTATAACCAGCGAAAAATGTGGTATAGTGATTTAAAACAACATTGAGAAAATCTGCTGCGTCGGCTCTGCAGCATCTTTTTTGTCTTCGCTCGCGTCTTGTTCTCGAACAATGGCCGCTCGCTCCAGAGCAAAAAATCTGCGCAGCCTTCTTGCATATTCTCTCAATCTTGTTTTAAATCACTATAAGCAGTTGGTTTTTCCTCTGGATTAAGAGTGCCCTTGCCCGATTTGAAACTTATGTTATTTTAGTTTTTCGGTGAGTAGTTTGCCGACGATGGCGGGCGAGGCCTTGCCTTTGGTGGCTTTCATGACTTGGCCGACTAAGAAGTCGAAAGCGCGGCCTTTTCCTGCCTTATAGTCGGCGATGGATTGGGTGTTTTGGGCGAGGACTTGGTCGACGATGGGTTCGATGGAAGAGGTGTCTTGTAAGGGTTGGAAGTCGGGATTCTCTTTGACAATCTGTTCTGTGTCTTTTCCGGGGTGGAGGACCATTTCATCGGCGACCATTTTGGCAATTTTTCCTGTGATAGTGCCTTGATCGATGAGGTTGACGAGCTTGGCGATGTGTGCGCTGTGAATGCCCGATTCTTGGATGGTTTTTCCGCTTTCTTTCAGGCGTCCTGTAAACTCGACGGCAAGCCAATTGGAAAGGGCTTTTGCATGGGGTGTATATTTGAGCGCGTCTTCGAAGTAGTCACAAAGGGGCTTGTCATTGATCAGGACGGAGGCGGTGGATGCGGGGAGGTTGAGCTCTGTGGTGTAGCGCATGAATTTTTGGTGGGGAAGCTCGGGTAGCTCGCGGCGGATCCGGTCAATTTCTGCTTGTGTGAGAACGAGCGGGACAAGGTCGGGCTCGGGGAAGTAGCGGTAGTCTTGGGCTTCTTCTTTTTGGCGCATGAGCACGGTTTCTTTTTTTTCGAGGTCGAAGCGGTAAGTGCCCCGCGTGATGATGTGTGCAGGATCTTCGTGGGGACGAGATGTGTAGGCGAGGATCTGGCGGCGGATTTCTGATTCAATTGCCATCTCCATGTACGCAAAGGAATTCATATTTTTGATTTCGACTTTGGTGCGCAGGTTTTTTTCTCCTTTGGGGCGCACGGAGACGTTGACGTCAAAGCGAATGGACCCTTCTTCCATATTGCAATCTGAAACATCGAGATAGAGCATGATCGCACGGATGGCCGTGGCATAGGCGCTCGCATCTTTGGGCGCGTGCATGCAGGGCTTGGAAACGATTTCAAGAAGAGGGACGCCTGCGCGGTTATAATCGACACCGGCAAAGGTGCTGAAATGTTTCAGCATGCCGGCGTCATCTTCTAGATGGGCGCGTTCAATGAGAAAATGTTTTGTTTTTCCTTGGACATCGCACGTGATGCTTCCACCAAGAATGATGGGCTGCTCGTACTGGGTGATCTGGTAGTTGCGGGGGCTGTCGGGGTAAAAGTAGGATTTGCGGTCGAACGTGCTGAAATGTTGCACTTCTGCGTTGATAGCGCATCCAAAGCGTATGGCTTTTTGAACCGCTTCTTTATTGAGCACGGGAAGAGTTCCCGGCAGTCCCGTACAGATCTCTGTGATGTTTGTGTTGGGCTCATCCCCAAAGCGATTGGGCGCTGGGCTAAAAAGTTTTGAGCGGGTGTTCAGTTGGACGTGGATTTCGAGCCCGATGATGGGTTCCCATGCTTCATAAGGAATATTACTCATAAGCTGGCGGAACCCTCACGTGATTTGTCTGTTTTTCATAAGCGTGGGCAAAGGTAAGCACAAGACCGTCTTGAAGAGCGGGGGCTAAAAGTTGTAGGCCTAGAGGTTTTCCTTCAATAAAACCCGCGGGAATGGAAATGGCAGGAAGTCCCGCGAGATTGGCACAAATTGTGTAAATGTCTTGGAGATACATCTGCATGGGATCTTGCACAGAGCCTAAAGAAAATGCAGCAAAAGGGGAAGAGGGCATGGCGATGATGTCACAGGAAGAAAATGCTGCGCGGAATTTTTCAATCATGAGGGTGCGCACTTTTTGGGCTTTTTTGTAGTAGGCATCTTGGTAGCCTGACGAGAGCACAAAGGTTCCTAACAGAATGCGATTTTTAACTTCCATGCCAAACCCTTCTTGGCGTGAAAAATCATAGACTTCTTCTAGGGTTTTTGCGCGTGATGAACGGGTGCCGTAGCGAATTCCATCAAAGCGTGCAAGGTTACTCGAGGCTTCTGCCGTGGCAAGGATGTAGTAGACGGCGATCGAATATTTCAATATGTCGAGATCGACTTCGACGATAGAGCAGCCAAGAGATTTGTAGACTTCAATGGATTTCTGAAAGCTCTCTTTGACATCTGGAGATAAGTCTTTAAGAAAATTCCACGGGACGCCAATCCGCTTTTTTGCAATGCCATTGTGTAGCGTTTGTGTGTAATTTTCCTGAGGATGGGGAATGCTAGTGGAATCTTTTTCACAATGTTTGCCCAGAGTCTCCATGATGAGAGCTGTATCTTCTGTACATGTGGAAAAAGGGCCGATCTGGTCAAGGGAAGAGGCGAAGGCAACAAGGCCCCAGCGCGACACCCTTCCATACGTTGGTTTAAAGCCGACAACACCGCAAAAAGCTGCAGGTTGACGGATGGACCCTCCTGTGTCACTTCCCAGAGCAAGAGGGCAGAAGCGTGCAGAAACTGCGGCTGCCGATCCTCCAGAAGATCCCCCGGGAGAACAGGAGAGGTTCCAAGGATTTTTTGTGTGTTTAAAAGCGGAATTTTCCGTGGACGATCCCATCGCAAACTCATCCATGTTGGTTTTCCCAATGATGAGTGCATCTTCTTGTTCTAAAAGCTCGGTGATAGTGGCATCAAAAGGAGCGCGATAATGGGCAAGGAATTTTGAGCCACAGGTGGCGAGCTCTCCCTTGACAAACATATTATCTTTGAGCGCAATCGGAACTCCTGCAAGCTTGCCGAGATTTTTTCCCTCTTTGCGTTTTTTATCGAGGATTTCTGCTTTCTTATGTGCCCGCTCTTTAAAAAGCGCTAAAAAAGCCTGCACTGATTCCTCGTGTTTGTCGATCTGGGCAAATGTCTTTTCTAGGATTTCCTGCGCGGAAATTTCCCCCTTTTTAAAACGGGCAGCTATCTTGTGCGCAGGCTCCATATTATTCCTGAGGTCTCATGATCGGAGGAACGCGGACCATCCCTCCCGTGTGCGCTGGAGCACTCGATAGGAAAAGATCGCGAGAAAGAGTTTCTTGTGCAACATCTTCGCGCATCACATTGAATAGGGCTTCAAAACTGTGAGAACAAGGTTTAACATTCTCAGTATCAACCTCTTGCAATAAGTCGATGTAATTTAAGACCTTAGAAAGACTCGAACGCAGAAGTTTTTTCTCCTCTTCGCTACATTCGATGCGTGCAAGCTTTGCCAATTTGTTAAGATCTTCTTCTTTCATAATTTAAGATAAATAGTGTAGGTTAAGGAAGGGGGAATATGTCAATCCTTATTTATGTCGATGAGGGTGTTTCGGGAGAAGCACTGCGCCAAACCGTCAAAAGCCTACAGAACGAGGTGGATTTAAGCGCGCACCCCCTTATCCGCAAAGACAGCCAGCAAATTTTGTCCCAGGATTGGGAAAAGGACACCAAACTCCTTCTCATCCCTGGAGGGCGCGACGTTTATTATCACAAAGCCCTTGGCAAAAAAGGGGCTGAAAAAATCCGCGCTTTTATCGAAAACGGTGGCCACTATCTCGGGTTGTGTGCAGGCGCCTATTTTGCAGCACAGAAGATCGAATTTGAAAAAGGGGGACCTCTGCAAGTTTGCGGTGAGCGCGCACTTTCTTTTTTTCCTGGGCGCGCAGCCGGTCCTGCGTACGGCCCCGGGCGCTACAGCTACGAAAGTGATCAAGGGGTGGAAGCCGCGTGCATTTCCTGGAAAAGTGAAGAATGTTTTACATATTTTAACGGGGGATGTTATTTTGAAGATGCACACGCATACTCTGGAGTGGAGGTTTTAGGCTCCTACCTTCAGCTTGAGCAAACACCTGCGGCCATCGTTTCTTGCCGGGTGGGAGAAGGAAAGGCCATTTTAAGTGGGGTGCATATAGAATTTACAACCGCTTTTCTTCAGCGGGGGAGCAGGCATCTTGCAAAAGTGCTTCCTTCTCTTGAAGAAACCGAAGAGAAGCGGCGCATGATTTTTAGAAGTATTTTAAAAGAATTGGGTGTAAAAGTGAGGGAATTATGATCAAAAAATTTTTAAATGGACTAGCTCTTCTACTCATCCTTGCCGGGGCACTGAATTGGGGCCTCTGGGGATTTTTTCAATTTGACATGGTCGCCTGGCTCTTTAAAGGGAACACCACAGGCACGAGCCGTTTGATTTATGCCATCATCGGCCTTGCAGGTGTTTGGGGACTCCGCTTCCTCTCGATGTGGAAACACATCTGCTGCTGCACCTGCTGCTCCGACAAAAAAGGAAGCACCTGCAGCTGCTGCAAGAAGTAGTTTTGCTTGAAAGTTCTCCTTTCTGGATCTCATGGCTTGATCGGGAATGCGCTTGTGCGCACACTTGTTCAAGCAGGTGATGCCGTAGTACCGCTTGTGCGTGAAAAAAGCAGTGCAGGGGTTTATTGGGACCCTAAAAAAGGGCACGTCGATCCAGCCGCATTTGAGGGTTTTGATGCGGTTGTGCATCTTGCAGGGGAAAATATTGCCGCACGGAGATGGACAAAAAAACAGAGGGAAAAGCTTTTTCAAAGCCGAGTAAGAGACACGTGGCTGCTTGCAAAAACGGTGTCGCGCCTGTCCCACAAACCTAAAATTTTTCTCTCTGCTTCTGCCTGTGGGTTTTATGGAGACCGGGGAAATGAGCATCTCACCGAAGCAAGCCCCAAAGGGCAGGGATTTCTCGCAGATTTATGCGAGAAGTGGGAATCTGCCACACATGTCTTAGAACAGGATGGAATACGTGTCCTGCATCCGCGATTTGGGGTTGTTTTAAGCCCGCAGGGCGGCATGCTGGCTAAAATGGTGCCCCTTTTTCGATGGGGTCTTGGCGGAAAATTAGGAAGCGGCCAGCAGTATCTTTGCTGGATTTCTCTAGAGGACGCAGTGAAGGCTCTTGTGCATTTATTGAAACATTCAACGATCCAAGGAGCAGTCAACCTTACGGCCCCTCACCCCGTGACGCAAGAAGAGTTTGCCCGCACTCTCGCCCGCCACCTCCACCGCCCCTGTTTTTTCCACATCCCCGCACCTCTTGTGCAACTTGCTTTTGGAAAAATGGCACAGGAGCTCTTGCTTGCGAGCCAAAATGTGTATCCTGAAAAATTACTCAATGAGGGATTTTCATTCCGACACGCTACTCAAGACCAAGCTCTTTCTGCAGCCTTTGGGTCATGTTGTAGCAGTGGGTGATTTTGGCTTCGTCGATCCAGCCTGTCGCGCTGTGGACAATGCCATCCACACTTTCTAGATAATCTTCAACTGCTTTGGGCAGCTTGCCCCCCACTTCTTGGGCAAACTTTTGCATGTCCGGCCCAAATTTTATGAGGTCATTCTTGGTTTTGCGCTCCGCAAGAGCGACTTGCTCAGCAGATCCTTCGGACAGAAGAACGAGAAGAGAGCCGACGTCGATGCTCAGCCTATGTTCGAGATCTCTTACCTTTTGTTTTAAAAGATCCTGATCTTGTTGCTTGCCCATACCCCATCTATAAATGCATAAGATTTTTTTGGACATAGAATTTTTCTCGCGCTTTTGCGAACATGCACTCTTTAACAAGAGGTTTCACGATGATTACACCCGTTTTTGCTACACTTTTTAGCCTAATTTTAGGCAATGCAGCCCCTGAAGTTGCTCTTTCTGAGGCAGAGCAGAAAAAAGCAACTGTTGCCGATGTGGTGGATGATGAAACAGATGATGATATCGATCCTTCTGCTGATCTAGATGAACAGGCAGAAGATGACGATGATGTCCTGGAGCGCGATACCGATGAAGAAAATTTAACCGACGACGCTTCTAATGAAGCCGATCTCGAACCTGACACGGATTAGCCTTAAAAAGATCCGCGCACAACCGTAATCCATTAAGATTCAACGAAGTCCTTCCTTAATTTCTCTCATTTTTATTATTTTTATAATTATGTTGTAATAATAAATTATTATTTATAACATTAAATTATAAATAGGGAACCAAGGAAGTAGATTATGCCTGCGAAGAAGGAATGCAATCCATGGCTTGATATGTGGGTAAAACCACGTGAGACGATCCGTTGGATTGTCAAGACAGATCCTAACTATAAGATCTGGTGGCTGGCCGCATTTTATGGCTTTCCTCTTCTTTTGCGCTTTGCGCAAGGGCTCTCCCTTGGCCAAGATTTTTCTGCACTGACCATTTTCATTGCTTCGCTCATCCTGGCGGCTCCGATTGGAATGCTCGGATTTGTGATCATGAGCGCGCTTGTTTTCTGGATGGGAAAATGGTTGGGAGGAAGCGCAAGTTACCCAGAAGTTAGGGCGTCGATTGCATGGTCGAAAATGCCCAACGCTGTAGTCGGAGTTCTTTGGGTATTTTTGATGTTGCTTTTTGGGGGGCGGGTCTTTTTAGAGACATTTCCGCTGAGCCCTTTTGCGGGTGCAAGTTATGTGGCTTTTTCAGCGATTACGCTTGCACATACGGTCCTGATCATCTGGTCTTTCGTGCTCCTTTTTCGCTCGCTTGCAGAAGTCCAGAAATTTTCGATGTGGAAATCCATTATTAACGTTGTTTTGCCCTTTGTTGTCATCGCGATCGCACTCTGGGAAATCCTCGTGTTCATCTTTTGGGCAATTGGAATGAAAGGCTAATAGGAGAATCATATGGGCATTATTAATAATCTTATTGTGGCATGTTTTTTAGCGGCAGCGGCACCTAATTTTGCAGAAGCGCCAACCAAATCTCCACAAGTCGGTGTTAAAAGTTCTTGGGAAGAGTTCCATTCAGTTGCAGGAAGCTGCTCGATGCTCTTTCCTCACCGTCCTGAGCATATCAGCGAAAAGATGAGCGATAGCGAAGAAGGCTACGACTTAAAATACGATGCATACATCGCAAGTCTCGACAAGAAAAGCGTCTTCATGCTTCTCGTAGCAAAATATCCCGACTTTGTCGATGAAAGCTATGCACAAGTCAGTTTAGAGAGTTTTTTAAACGGATTGTTAACACACAATCCCGCCAACCAGCTCATTTTTGCTGATCTCGTTCTCGTGGGTGGAAGGGAAGCTTTAGACTTTTTCATCCGTACCGGTTCGGTCTTTTTCAAAGGGCGCGCCATGATGGTGAAAAATAGCCTCTACCTGATGGCCGTCGAATGCGAAATGCAGCACTATGACGAAGCAGACTTCACACGTTTCGTAAACTCATTTAAATTGATGAAGAAATAATTTCTTGCGTTGTTTTGAAGTGTGACTTGCTGACGCTTTTCAGGATATCTTGCCCCTTTTTTTCGACAAGGATGCGCCCCATCTCAACGACTTTTTGAGAGGCTCCTTTGGGAAGGGGCAAGTTTAAAGAATGACTTAAGTCTTCCAGCCCTTCTAGGAAGGCAGCGCGTGCAAGGATGGAGGCGGCTGCTACGACAGGATCTTCTTCTGCGCGGTGTCTTTGGGTGAGGTTCGTTTCAATGCCCTTACGCTTGATGGCCGATTCCACGAGATGTTCGCTGGCAAACTGGTCAATAATCACATTTTTGCACTGCGTTTTTTCCACAAGTTCTGTGATGGCAGTCGCATGTCCCCAGGCAAGAAGACGGTTAAGATTTTTAAAACTTGCATACAGTTCGTTGTATTTTGCAGGGGAGATGCGCACAATGGTGTGAGGGAATCCTGCGCGGATTTTTTTGGCAAGAGCCAAAACAGAAGCATCACTCATCCGTTTACTATCGCGCACACCCAACGTAAGAAGTTCTTGGACTTTTTCTCCACCGGCTTGCACGCCCGCAACGCACAGGGGACCAAAAAAATCCCCCTTTCCTGCTTCATCGATGCCGATGCGCGGTGTTAAATCGAGCTTGATTTCAGGATAAGAAAACGAAACATTCTGCAGGATTTCAGGTTCTAGATAAAAGGTGATGAACTCTTTCATCTCTTTGCCCTGAACCGTGAGCTTTCCGGATTGGTAAAGTGTGCAAGAAACCCCTTTTTTTTGGGCAGAAAAGAGGGTGTGAGCAGGTTTAGAAAGATCGAATCCTTGCGCTTGAAGATCCTGCTGTAATTTCTCGGCAAGTTTTAAATCAATGGTCGTGACAAAACAGGAAGGCATGCGAGCATTATGTCAGTATTTTAAAAAAAATACAACGGGGTTATTTGATAGGGAAGCGTTTTATAGAATTTCTTATACGTGCCCGAGTCCGTGTCCGAGTTCCGATCTTTTTAAAATTGAAGAAAGAAATCGGAGCTCGGACTCGGACACGGACTCGGGCACGAAAGAGAGAAGCTTATGCAACATACCCGCTTGGACACGAAAGAAAGGGAAACTTATGCAACATTATGCCTTGTTGTGGTACAGATAATAGAATGTTTATGAACAGGGGGCTTTATGACAGAAGAAATGAAACAAGTGGGTGCACTTTTGCGCGGGAGAAGAAAGGAATTGAATTTGTCTTTAAAGGAGATTGAAAATTCCACGTCGATCCGCTCTTCCTATTTAGAAGCGATCGAAGAGGGGAAGATTCAGCAGTGCGTTGCAGGGATTTACGCTACGGGTTTCTTGCGCCAATACGCCTCTTTTTTAGGGCTGGATGCAGAAAAAATCATGCGCGAGCATCCGCATGCCTTCAAGGTTCCGGCTGAAAAACATGAATTTGCCTATGGCATTGGAACGCTTGAAGTGCGCGGTAGCATGGGAGGGGGAGTCAAATGGTTTCCTAATCTGATGTGGGCAGGTGTTGCGGCAATCGTTCTTGTGCTCGCATGGTATCTTGCGAAATTCCTTGGTGTTTTCTAGGTTTTACGCATGCCTAACCATCTAGGTGGAGAAAAATCCCCCTATCTTCTGCAGCATGCTAATAACCCTGTCGATTGGTATCCGTGGGGGCAAGAAGCTTTTGAGAAGGCCAAAAGCGAAGAGAAGCCGATTTTTCTTTCGATCGGCTATGCGACCTGCCACTGGTGCCACGTGATGGAAAGAGAGTCTTTCGAAGATCCTCTGATTGCCCTAGCGCTGAATGAGGCTTTTGTCTGTATCAAAGTCGACCGCGAAGAGCTTCCTCAAGTCGACAGTTTATACATGGAATTTGCTCAGGCGCTCATGGCCTCTTCGGGAGGCTGGCCTTTGAATATGATTTTAACACCCGATCTTAAGCCTTTTTTCGCTGTCACTTACCTTCCTCCCAAAGCGCGTCATGGCCTGATTGGTTTTGATCAATTCATTCAGCAGATTAAACAGCTCTGGGCAAGTGAGGAAAAAGCGCTTTTGATTGAGCAGGCGGATCAACTTGTGGAAACTTTTTCTCGGATCGTTCCGGTAGCCGGAACAGAAATGCCGGGCGAACGAGACATCAAAATTGCCGAGGAGACGCTATTTGAGCTTTCGGATGCGACTTTTGGTGGCATGAAGGGGAGTCCCAAATTTCCTTTGAGTTATCAGCTAGAATTTTTGATGCAAGAGGCAAAATCTACAGGAGATAGTCGAGCACTTTTTTATGTCGAGCTGACGCTGGATGCGATGCAGCGCGGAGGGATTTACGACCATTTAGGCGGGGGATTTTCACGCTATTCTGTCGATGAGAAGTGGCATATTCCACATTTTGAAAAAATGCTCTATGACAACGCCCTTCTTGCTAAGACCTATTTAGAAGCCTGGAAGTGTTTTAAAAAACCTAAATTCCGCGATGTTGTAGAAGAGACGCTCAGGTTTCTTTTACGAGAGATGCAAAATGAAAATGGGGGATTTTATTCAGGACAAGATGCGGAAACAGATGGGCATGAAGGGTTATATTATACATGGACACCTGAGGAAATCCGCGCGAGTCTTTCTCCGGAAGAGGCTGAAATTTTTTGCCTTTATTACAACGTGACACGGGAGGGAAATTTTGAAGGAAGAAATGTCCTTTTGGCGCCGATATCACCAGAAGAATTTGCAGAAATGGGAAAAATTTCGCGTGCCGACCTTGCCTCAAAATTAAAAAAAATGCGCCAAATGCTTCTCGAAAAGCGGCTGATGCGCAAACGCCCCTTTCGCGACGAGAAGATCCTGACGTGTTGGAATGGTCTCATGATTGATCTTCTTGTAAGAGCTGGATTTTCCTTGGGCGAGGCAAAATTTACAGAAGCGGCACAAAAAACAGTGGGTTTTCTTAAGCGCGAACTTTGGAGAGATGGAAGGCTTTTAAGGCGCTGGTGCGATCAGGAGGCAAGATTTCCTGCGGTATTAGAAGATTACGCGTTTCTCATCAAAGGACTCATTACGCTTTTTACGCATGGACTTGGCAATGAACATCTGGAATGGGCACTTGAGCTTGCTTTAGTTTTAGAGAGGCATTTTAAAGCTCCTCAAGGGGCTTTTTTCCAGACAGAAGAAGAGGTGGTTTTGCGCAAGTGTGATTTTTATGATGGGGCAGAGCCTTCAGGAAATGGCGTGCACGCGGAAAATCTTGTGCGGCTTTATCAGATCACCCACAACAAGGGTTTTTTGAGCCAAGCAGAGGATATTTTAAAAGCAGCAAAGAATCACCTGGAGACCTATCCACCTGGGGCTTGCTGGCTTCTTCTTGCGCTGCAGCGCTATTTAAATCCAAAAGCTCCAACGGTCGTCGTGGCTCTGGATGAAAAAGAGTCGCTTCTCAAAGAAATTCAAGGAGCTTTTGCTCCTCTTTTTTCTCCACATCTTGAAACAATTTGGAAAAAAGAAAAAAAAATCGATATGCTGCTTCCTGAAGAAAAAGAAAAGACGCCCCTTGAGGGCAAGACGGCCGTCTATATTTGTAGGCAAAATATGTGTGAGCCGGCATATATCTCTAAAGAAGAGATCGAAAAAGCAATCCAAGGACTTTAGTTATGGATGAATCCCTCGGTGACTTTCAAATCATTAAAGAATTGGATACAGGGCCTCTTGGTGTGCATTATTTGGGTGAGCACCGCTTTTTAAAAAAGCCCTACCTCCTCAAGGTTCTCGCACAAGAGCTGGCGTCCAACAGCATCTTTTTGAAAAAGTTTGAAGAAGAAATTGGCTCCCTTGCAAAGCTGGAGCATCCACATCTAGCACGCGTGCATAATGTTTCGTTTTCGGAAGGAAAATATTTTCTTGTCAGCGAGCTGGCGACAAGCGGAAAAAAACAAGCACTTACATTGGCGCACTATGCTTCCAAAAGAAGCGATGTAGAAGAGGAAATCCTAGCGGTCGCAAAGCAGATTGCCGATGCTTTGCGCTTTCTACATGAAAACAAAATGGCGCACGGTTCTTTATCTGTGCATAATATTCTCATCAGTCAGGAAAAGGAGCCTCACGTTTTTCTGGTCGATGCTGGGTTGATTCAGATTTTTGGGACTTCTGCCTATCTTGAGCGTTTGCAGCGCTCCCGAATACAGACTCCATTTGTTTTATTTTCCCATCTGGCATCACTTGCTCCTGAGCAGAAAATTTCGGCAAGCAGTGATCTTGCAAAAGCCGATATTTATGCTTTTGGTGTCGTGATCTATTTTTTATTGATGGACAAGTTTCCAGAAGGATTTTTTCCTCTTCCTTCGCATGAGTTTCCCGATTTCAAACTCTCTTGGGATCATCTCATCATTCAATGTTTGGAGCCCGATCCTTCCAAGCGGACATCTTCAATCAAAGAGGTGATGGAAGAGCTCGTATCTCAAGAAAAAAAATCCCTGAAGCCCAAATTAAAACCGCGTGAGCTTGTTCGTCCTGAATTTGATGAAGATCCAGGCGCTATTTTCCACCGCGAGCGTTCTGTTGGTCAATTCCGCCCCGAAGCAACTGTTGAAAACAATCTAGAACCTTTGCTGAATGAAATGGTCATCATCCCTGGTGGACAATTTTTGCGCGGAAGTTTAGGAGGCGCGCGCGATGAGATGCCAAGACATGAAATCGCGCTCACGAGTTTTGCCCTCGACATCCACCCCGTCACAAATGAACAATTTGTCCGATTTTTACAGGCGATGGGCGGAGAGAAGGACCACAATAATAACGATATCATCCGCCTACGCGATT